>JANOOW010000554.1:0-11663 GCA_031421555.1 Hyphomicrobiaceae bacterium
GACGAGCCAATTCGGCTTACGCCCGCGACCCGTCCAGGTTTCGTTCGGGTTATCAGGGTTCATGTACTTGGCCGCGACTGATTTCCCCTTAGTGGACCGGCTGCCAAAAAGGTCATTGATGCCGAAACCAGCGTCTTGCGCCATGGTTTCGAACTTAGCGCGGAGCGCTGAGCGTTCACGGTCGTGGGCAGTGGCAATGGCCTTTTCAACGCGTGCCCGCAATTCCTGAAGTTCTTTCAAAGTTAGTTTATCGACTTGCGGAACGGCCATGATGTAGATCTTCCCCTATGAGAGCTTGCAAACTTTGTAAATTTTCTCTGCTACAAATTCAGCAGAAACACAAGTGCGAATATGTGAACTTCCCAAAATATATATGTTTTTACCAATCCGAAACGATGGTGTTCAGCGTCGTGTTTAATATTTGTTGTGCCGCATATGTTCCGGCTGCAACGATTAATAGAAATGGGCTTCTGCGACATTCTGTGCGCCGGCAACCAATGCCAGGGCTCGGGCGCACTGAAAAGACGCGGGCTTCACATTTCGCGAGCGTCCCTCCGGCGGTATTCGAGAAGCATGAGAGGTGCAAGCCGGCGGATCATTCCCTGCATCGGCAATGGAGTAGGCGCGCTGAAAGGCAGTGCCAGTTCTCTTTCAGCTGTGCCCGCGATTGCGCTCGCCATCTCGCGGCCAAGTGCGATCGAAAGTGCAACACCCCGGCCATTGCATCCTGCCCAGCCATAGGCATCGGGCCCGAGCTTGTGAACTCTGGGGGCGAAGTCGCGCGTCATTCCGACATAACCATTCCAAACATAATCGAATGCGATGTTGCCGATCTGCGGAAACATCGTGCGCAATCGATTCGCGATATAGGGCTTCAGGCGCTCGGCCCTGTTGTAGGGCAAAGCCAGTGCGCCGCCGGTCACTAGGCGATGACGCGCATCGAAGCGGGCAAAGTACAATTCGCCGTGCGTATCGGAAACAGCCTGGCGGCCAGGTATGATCGACCGCCGCACATTATCGCTGAGCGGCATTGTCGACATTTGCCAAGACAGAACCGGGACCAGCTCGCGGGCAATTGCCGGCGCCAATGCTTTGGAAAACTCCCCCGTATAGGCGTTTGTCGCGAGTACGAGGGCACGAGCTTTGACTTGGCCCTTGGCGGTATCGACGACCCAGCCATCGTTCTCACGGCGATACTGAATCGCTGGCGAGCGCGAATATATCGAACCCTTCTTCTCGATGACGGCACGGCTGAGTTCGCGGCAAAGCGCAAGGGGATTGATATGACCGCCGGCCGGGTTCCAAAACCCTCCATGCCAGATATCGGAGCCGGTCATTTCCCGCACACGGGCGGCTGAAAGTAATTCGACGGGCGCCCCCCATTTCGACCACTCGCGCACTCGGCGCTCGGCGATTTTCAATCGCCCAGGTGAATGCGCAGGTTGAATCCAACCGGTCTGCTCCGCCTCGATTTTCAATTCGTGCGCACGAGCCAAATCAAACAAAATAGAAGCACTATCGCGGATCAGACCGACAAAGCGTTCGCCAGCTTCTCCATGCATCTTGACCAGCATTTCGGGATCGGCGCGGGACATCGTTGGAATTACCTGACCATTGTTGCGGCCCGATGCGCCCCATCCGGGCTCTTGAGCTTCGAGAACGGCGACGCTGATACCGGCCTCGCGCAAATGCAGCGCTGCCGAAAGCCCGGTAAAACCCGCTCCAATTATGACGGCATCGGTATCGATCGGCCCTTCAAGGGTAGGTAAGGGAGCGAGCTCCGGTGTAACGCTGTGCCATAACGAGGGTGGCCAAACGACGTTAGTGGAGGCGGGAGTTTTTACCATTTGCTGAAGCTCGATGATGCTGTTCGAGGATGAGGGTTATTACCCGGAGGTAGGTGATGCGCAGCAAGAAGTTGGGCGATCGTAGCCGTTCCTTAGCTGACAGTTGGCGGAGTTGCGACCGGTATCGGCGATAACCACTTGTCTTGCGCGCCATCGTTGGACACTCTGTACTGCCGCGTTCGAAAAGGATTACCCCATGCCGCTTTCTCAGGTCGTTGGCCTCGATCACGTCGTCATTGCTGTCCGCGATCTGGATGCTTCGGCAAAAACCTGGGCGCAGCTGGGTTTCACGATATCGCCTCGAGGCCTGCACAGCGCTCATCTGGGGTCGGGTAATTACACGATCATGTTCGGGCCGGATTATATCGAGCTGCTGGGTATTGTGACGCCGACCGAGCACAATGCCGGCACCCGCGCGTTTCTCGATGAGCGCGAGGGCATCGAGCGGTCGGCGTTCACAGCCCTCGATGCGGCCAAAGGTGTCGCCGAACTGCAGGCAAAGGGGATTGCTGCTACCGGTCCGCTGGATTTCAGCCGGCCGGTCGATCTTCCCAACGGTGGGAGGGCAGAGGCCCGGTTCAGCACGATGCACTGGCCTTCGGAAGAAAAGCCAGGTGGCATGCGGATCTTCGCCTGTCAGCATCTCACCCGCGAAGCCGTGTGGATTCCCGAGCTGCAGGTTCACGAGAACACGGCGAAGCGCATCGATCGCGTCGAAATTCTGAGTGCGGATCCCAAGCAGGCGGCCGGCCACATGGCGCGGCTGATCGATCAGCCAATAACCGCGGAACCGGATGGTGCATATCGCGTTGCGTCCGGATCGACGCGGGCGGCATTCGTGTTCCTGAACCATTCGCAACTTGCGGCGCGTTACCCCGGCGTTGCGCTGGGAAAGCTGCCGGGCGAAGGGGCCATCGCACTTGGCATCCGCGCCGGCGATGATGAGAAAGCGCTTTCGGCGGCGGGTCCCGCGGCGGTAGTTGTGGCGCCTGGGCGAATTGCGATACCGCCATCCGCTGCGACCGGCGTTTTGGTCGAATTAGCGATCGGATGACCTGCGCCTGCCATTGAAGTTTCATTCTCACAAAGGCATCTACTCCATGACAATGACCCGCCGCGAACTTTTGATGTCTTCCACCGCGCTCGCACTCACCGCAGGTTTCTCCGGAGCGTTGCCGTCTCTATCATTCGCGCAAGAGCAGCCCAAAAAAGGCGGCATCGTCACCGTGCACATGAGTTCCGAGCAGCGCATCCTGAACCCTGCCTTGCGCGCCTCGACCGGCGTCTACGTCGTCACCTCGAAGATCATGGAGCCGCTGGTTGATCTTGACGGCGACGGGAAGCCGGTCGGCGTGCTGGCAACCAGTTGGACGACGACACCCGATGGCAAGACCATCACATTCAAGCTGCGCGAGGGTGTCACCTGGCATGACGGCAAGCCCTTCACATCGGCCGACGTCGCCTACACCGCGATGGAGCTGTGGAAGAAGCACCTGAACTACGGCTCGACGTTGCAGCTCTACCTCGATGCCGTCGAGACACCAGATGCTACCACCGCGATCTTCAAGTACGCGCGGCCGATGCCGCTCGGCCTGCTGCTGCGTGCGCTGCCGGATCTTGGCTATATCGCGCCGAAGCACGTGTTCGAGGGTACCAACGTATTGGAGAATCCGGCCAATACCGCGCCGATCGGCACAGGGCCCTTCAAGTTCGTGCAGTACGAGCGCGGCCAGTTCATCATCGCGGAAAAGAACCCGAACTACTGGATGAAGGGCTTCCCGCATCTTGATCGCATCGTCTGGCGTTTCATCACCGATAAAGCAGCCTCGACCGCCGCGATGGAAGCGGGACAGGTGCAGATCAGTCCGTATTCTTCGTTGCCGCTTTCCGATCTCGATCGCTTGAAGAAAGACGCACGCTTCGAGGTGACGACCAAGGGCAACGAAGGCAACGCCGTCAATAATACGATCGAGTTCAATCACCGCCGCAAAGAGTTGAGTGACGTTCGCGTGCGCCGCGCGATTGCCCACGCGCTCGATGTCGACTTCTTTTGTACGAACTTTCTCTACGGCCTCGGCAAGCGCGGCACCGGACCGATCCCGACCTCATCGCCTGACTTCTATCCTTCAGGCACACCGCAATACGCCTTCGACAAGGCCAAGGCCGACGCGCTGCTCGACGAAGCTGGCTACAAGAAAGGGGCGGATGGTACGCGCTTTTCGGTCAAGTTGCTGCCGGCGCCGTGGGGCGAGGATATCGGGCTCTGGGCCACGTTCGTGCAGCAGTCGTTGTCGGCGGTCGGCATTAAGGTCGAAGTCGTGCGGCTCGACGCTCCTGGCTTCTTGACCAACGTCTACAAGGACTGGAATTTCGATCTGGCGACCGGCTGGCATCAGTACCGCAACGATCCCGCAGTATCGACCACGGTGTGGTACCGCTCGGGGCAGACACGAGGCACGCCGTGGTCCAACCAGTGGGGCTGGACGTCGCAAGCGGTCGACAAGACCATCGACGATGCTGCGAGCGAGCTGGATCCAACCAAGCGCAAGGCGCTGTATGCCGATTTCGTTACGCAGGTGAATACCGAATTGCCGATCTGGATGGCGATCGAGCGGCAGTTCGTTTCGGTGATCAACAAGACGCTGCGCAACCATTCCAACACACCGCGCTGGCCGTCCAGCTCATGGGCCGATCTGTGGATAGCGGGGTGAGGTCGATGGTGTTGTGTCGACAGTGTCGTCCCCTCTCCCCGTCCACTTACGGGGAGAGGGTTAGGGTGAGGGGCAGCAACAGTAAAAGCGGCTCAACATCAGTCTTGGCGCATCAGCCGCGAGACGGAGAAGGGCCACACGGGAGCGAGCTTCTGCCCCTCACCCTCGGCCGGCCGAGTGGGGCCGACCTCTTCCCTCTCCCCGTTCCGCGAGAGCTGCACGGGGAGAGGGGACAGCGTATCAGACTTCTCGCAAATGGACTGGCTAGACGCTGATGCGCATCCTTGCCCTCGCAGGCCGGCGGTTGGCGGCTAGCATTCCGACACTCCTGATCTTGATCGCCGGATTGTTCCTGCTGCTGCAACTCGCGCCCGGCGACACCGTCGATGCGATGCTGGCGCAGATGGGCGGCGGCGACGCGAAAATGGCCGCCGAGCTGCGCAAGTTCTACGGCCTCGATGTCGGTGTGGCAGCGCAACTCGCACGCTATCTGTGGCGGCTCGTTCAGTTTGACCTCGGCTTCTCGGCGATTTACGGCAAGCCGGTCGCCACGGTGATCTGGGAGCGGCTGCCGGCAACGTTGCTGCTGATGGGCTCGTCCCTCTCGCTCGCGCTGAGCGGCGGCATGGTGCTCGGCGTGCTGGCGGCGCGGCGGGTGAATAAGTGGCCGGATACGCTGATCTCGACGCTCGGGTTGTTGTTTTACGCAACGCCGTCGTTCTGGTTCGGGCTGATGGGGATTGTCGTCTTTGCGGTGAAGCTCAGCTGGCTGCCGCCGGGCGGATTTGGCACCATCGGGTCGGGTCTCACCGGCATCTGGCATGTGATCGACATCGCGAAATACCTTGTGCTGCCGACGCTGACGCTAGGCCTGATCTTCCTCGCCATTTATCTGCGTATCATGCGCGCCTCGATGCTGGAGGTAATGACGCTCGACTATGTGAAGACCGCGCGCTCGAAAGGCCTGTCCGAAACCGCGATCGTCGTGCGGCATGTGCTGCGCAATGCGTTGCTTCCCGTCGTGACTCTGGTTGGTCTTCAAGCCGGCACGATGCTCGGCGGATCGGTGGTGGTGGAGAGTGTGTTCGCGCTGCCGGGTCTGGGGCGCCTAGCCTACGAGAGCGTGGTGCAGCGCGATCTCAATACGCTGCTCGGTATCGTGTTCGTGTCGGCTCTGTTGGTGATCTTCATCAACTTCATCGTCGATCTCGTCTATGCCCGTCTCGATCCACGCATCTCAGCCGAAACCGCGGGCGGCCGTACATGAGAGCGGTGTTCGAACGATACCTTAGAAGTCCATCGGCGGTGTTTGGCTTAGGGCTATTGCTGCTGGTAATCTTCATGGCGGCGACCGCCGGCTTGTTCTTTCCGCGTGATCCATTGGGGCTTGCCGGCCGGCCCCTGCAATGGCCGATGGAGGCTTCCGGATTTCCGCTCGGCACCGACAGCTCCGGACGCGATATCGCCGCGCAAATCTTCCACGGCGCGCGGGTGTCGCTGCTGATCGGCTTCTTCGCAACGTCGGTCGCGATCCTGATCGGCATCGTCGTGGGTGCCATCGCTGGATACTACGGCGGCATCGTCGATGACGTTCTGATGCGCATTACTGAAGCCTTTCAGACCTTGCCGAACTTCCTGTTATTGCTCGTTCTCGTCGCCGTGTTCGGCTCGACGTTGTGGGTCGTGACGCTCGCGATCGGCATTGTGTCGTGGCCGGCGCCCGCGCGTTTGACCCGCGCCGAGTTCATGAGCCTGCGCGGCCGCGAGTTCGTGCAGGCGACGCGGGTATTGGGGCTACGTGATTTTCAGATCATCTTCCGCGAAATCCTGCCGAATGCGTTGCCGCCGGTGATCGTTTACGCAAGCGTCGTCATGGCCGTGTCGATCCTGCTCGAAAGCGCGCTGGCGTTCCTCAACTTGTCGGACCCGAACGTCGCCTCTTGGGGCAATTTGATCGGCGCCGGGCGTGGGGTGTTACGCACGCAGTGGTACGTGTCGGCGATACCGGGCGTGGCGATCATCATCACCGTGCTTGCGGTGTCGCTGGTCGGCCAAGGCCTCAATGATGCTCTCAACCCGCGGCTGAAAAAACGATGACTCCGCTGCTGGAAATCGAAAATCTGTCCGTGGCATTACCGGAAGGTGCGGATCGGCCGCTTGCGCTCGACAATGTTTCGCTAAGCCTAGGTCAAAGTGAAATTCTCTGTGTCGTCGGCGAGAGCGGATCGGGCAAGTCGATGGCCGCGAATGCGGTCATGGGGTTGCTACCGGAGGACGTGCGTCCGGTGAAGGGCCGCATCCTGTTCGAGGGTATCGATCTGCTGACGATGAGCGAAGCGCAGTTGCGCAAGGTGCGCGGCAAGCGCATCGCCATGATCTTCCAGGAACCGATGACGGCGCTCAATCCGTTGCGTACCATCGGCGATCAGATCGGCGAGATGTTCCGCGAGCATACCGATCTGTCGAAGGAGAGCATCCGCGAGAAGGTGCTCGCGCTATTGCAAGAAGTGCGCATTCCTGAGCCGGCCGGAGCCATTGCCGTCTATCCGCACGAGCTGTCGGGCGGGCAGCGGCAGCGGGCGATGATCGCAATGGCGCTCGCGCTCGAACCCAAAGTGCTGATCGCCGATGAGCCGACGACCGCGCTCGACGTGACGACGCAAGCGCAAATCTTGAAGCTGATCCGCGATCTGCAACCGAAGAAGGGCACGGCGGTGCTGTTCATCACGCATGACTTCGGCGTGGTCGCGGAGATCGCCGATGGCATCGTGGTTATGCAACACGGTCGCGTCGTCGAGACCGGCGCGGTCGCACAGGTGCTGCACGCGCCGAAACACGATTACACGAAGAGCCTGATTGCGGCGGTGCCTCCGCTGACCGCGCCGTCGCCGCGGATTCTCTCCAGCGAAGTCGCTCTCGACATCAGGGGTGTGTCGAAAACCTATCGCTCGGGCGGATTTCTCGGCCGCCGTGCGCGCATAACCAAGGCGCTCGACGAGGTATCGATGCAACTGCCGAAAGGCGGCACGCTCGGCGTGGTCGGTGAAAGTGGGTCGGGCAAGTCGACGCTGGCCAAGGCTATTGTCCGGTTGATCGCGCCGGATGGCGGCAGCATCAAAGTCGACGATATCGATCTGGCGCAACTGCGAGGCGCGCAACTGCGTACGGCGAGCTCGAAAGTTCAAATGGTGTTCCAGGACCCGTTTGCCTCGCTCAATCCGCGGCGGAAGGCCGGTGATCTCGTAGCGCAGGGACCGATAGCGCATGGCGTGCCGCGTGCCCAGGCGATCGCGCGGGCGGCTGAGTTGTTTGCGCTCGTCGGCCTCGATCCATCGTCAGTGGATCGTTACCCGCACGAGTTCTCCGGCGGTCAGCGTCAGCGTATCGGTATTGCGCGCGCGCTGGCAATGAACCCGCAAGTTCTGGTGGCGGACGAACCGGTGTCGGCGCTCGACGTGTCGGTGCAAGCGCAAGTGCTGCGATTGCTCGTCGACTTGCGCGAAAAGCTCGGATTGTCGATCGTGTTTATCACCCATGATCTGCGGGTCGCCGCGCAAGTGTGCGATCGCATCGCCATCATGAAGGATGGCCGGGTTGTCGAAGCCGGTGTCACAGCCGACGTCTTCGGCGCACCCAAGCACGAATACACGCGCGCGCTGCTGGCCTCGATCCCCGGCCGCAAGATGCTCGAACGTCAGCCCTCGTAGCGCGCCCCGAGCGTTTCCATCAACGAACGAAAGGTCGGGAAACTCGTTGCGATTATTGCGGAATCGTCAACGGTTACGGGCCGGTCGCTTGCCAAGCCCATCGTCAAAAACGCCATCGCAATGCGATGATCGAGGTGCGTTGCGACGATACCGCCCCCGCGCACGACCTTTCCGCCGGTAACAGTCAGCGTGTCGCCATCGACGTTCGCTGCCACGCCGTTAACGGCGAGACCGGCGGCTGTTGCAGCCAACCGGTCGCTCTCTTTGGCTTTCAACTCCGCGAGGCCTTCCATGCGCGTGTCGCCATCGGCGAAGGAGGCCAGCACCGCCAGCACCGGGTACTCGTCGATCATGCTCGGAGCGCGATCTGGCGGCACGGTGACGCCCTTTAATTTCGACGCACGCACGCGAATGTCGGCGATCGGCTCGCCGCCTTCGGTGCGCTCGTTCAGGAAGACGACATCGCCGCCCATCTCCTGCACGGTCGTGTAGAAGCCGGTGCGCGTCGGGTTGACCAGAACGCCCTCGATGATCACTTCCGATCCGGGCACCAGCAAAGCCGCCGCTGCGAGAAACGCCGCCGAGCTCGGGTCGGCCGGTACGATCACGTCGCGGCCCTCGAGTTCTGCATAACCGGTGACGGTGATCGCTGACGCGTGCCCCCGAGCTTCCCGCGTGACGGTCGCACCGAAGTAACTGAGCATCCGCTCGGTGTGGTCGCGCGTCGCTTCCGGCTCGATCACGGTGGTCTTGCCTGCCGCCTGAATGCCGGCAATCAGGATCGCCGACTTCACCTGTGCCGAGGGAACGGGGAGCGTGTACTCGATCGGCACCAGGTTGGACGTACCGCGAAAATGAAGTGGCAGGCGATCGCGGCCGGCTGGCGTGACCGAGACGCCCATCTGTTTCAACGGTGTCAGCACGCGCCCCATCGGCCGGCGGCTGAGAGAGGCATCTCCGATCATCTCGACCGTCATGTCGTGGCCAGCGATCACACCCATCATCAGCCGCGTGCCCGTACCGGCATTGCCGAAATCGAGCGCGGCATCGGGTTGCGACAAGCCGCCCGTGCCGCGCCCGATCACTTCATAGCCGCTCGCGGCGCGCTGGGCTCTGGCGCCAAGCTGCGCAACGATGCGCGCGGTGTTGAGCACGTCCTCCGCCTCCAGCAGGCCCGTAATGCGTGTGCGTCCGGTTGCCAGAGCGCCGAACATCAGCGCGCGATGCGAGATCGACTTGTCGCCGGGCACCCTTACCCGGCCCGTCAGCGGCCGCGAACGATGGGCGGTCAGCGGGCGCACATCAGCATTCGACATCGGAATCCAGCCCGCGTTGCTCATTTGAGGATCAAGCGGTCCATCAACAACCGCGGACGGCCACTGTCAACGCCAGAGCCTTAACTTTTGACAAGCAGCGTTGCCCGTGGCAGATGCGTCGCCAACCAATGACATTCGAATAACCATTTTGAGGACCGCCATGGCGACCAAAGCAGCCCGTGGGACGAAGCGCACCTGCCAGAATCAGGAATGCGGCGCCCGCTTCTACGATTTGAACCGCGAACCGATTACCTGCCCGATGTGCGAGAGCGCCTATGTGATCGCGCATCAATCACTGACGCCCGCTGCGGCCGCAGCCGCCGCCGCCGCAGAAGAAAAAGCTGCGCGCAAGGCCAAGAAGCTTGCCGATGACGCCGCCGCCGAGGTCGTGGCAGGCGACGGCGAGGAGGCGCTTGCGGATCTCGAAGTCGCCGAGGAGCCGATCGCAGCCGAAGGCGACGAAACCTTCCTCGAAGAAGAAGAGGAAGAAGGCGGTGACGTTTCCGGCATCATCGGCGGTCCAGTGGCCGAAGGTGGCGAGGAAGTCTGAGTTCCCCGCTTGCGAGGCGGGTCAAATATCTTCTTGCGTATGCGGCGCAGGGGGCATAGTAACCGGGTCGCGGCGATACCAGTCGCCCGCCGATGGAGTGGCCGCTTTGGCCGCTTGACCATTACACGGTTCAGGGGCCATAGCTCAGCTGGGAGAGCGCTTGCATGGCATGCAAGAGGTCAGCGGTTCGATCCCGCTTGGCTCCACCATTTTTTCAAGTAACGCGTTGACACAATTACATTATTTGAGAGACCCGATTGCGTGTCCCACAATTTACCCCACAACGCTTGAGCGTTGAATCTGGGTGAAATTGCATGGATTGAAACTTTATCGGATTGGCCAGTGCACAGGTTTGTATTTGTATTTCGCATTACGACCTCCTCATGCTCGCCTCGGTCGAGGGCACCAGAATGGCAGCTCGCCTCTTGGGCTGCAAGCGTTCAGGGCCCGTAAGGAGCAGCAGCTGGCATCGCCATCTCTACCAAATTTGTGCAGCTATTTGCCGGAGCACGGAATAGTCTGATTACGGCCGACTCGCCATCCAAGCGCGGACCTCAGACGCTAGCCATGCAATGCGCCGCACACCGAGATGTCGCTGCTTTGGAAACAGGCCTAGAGCGATATAGGCATAAAGCGTTGACCTCGACAGCCCAGTTTTCGCTAGCACAGGCTTGAGACTCCACAACTCGTCATCAGACGAAAGCCCAATTTTGGGGCTTAGAGTGATCGTTGTCATCGGTACTTCGCGGTTGCCAGTCATCATAAGTCTCCTAAGTTTGGGATCCGTTGGCAACGCCATCGTCTGGCAAACCTCAGACTTGAGGCAATTGGGAAACGCGGGAAAAGGCGGGAGGGTTAAGGCAGGTAAGGGAAACTTGCCTCGACACAATGCCTCCGACGTAAACTAGGCTCGACGCCGGACTTGAGGCGCCATAAACTTCAGGAGCACGCCAGTCGCGAAATGCAGGCTGCCGACGCTTGCGTACCCGGAGGTCGTTTCGATGCTGGCTCGTTCGGGAGAATTCAAATACCGCTGATCTTCGAAAATTTTCCGGCAATGATCGTGGCGTCAGCCCCTAGCGCTTAGCGTAAGCAAGAAGGATGGCTGAAGTCGTTTTATCGACGTCTCACTTCCCTCAATCAGGTCGCTTGTTGACAGTGCTGTTCTACCCGCGTGTAGGTGCGCGGGGACGTTGAAGCAGATCGGCTGCTTCGACACCCAGTTGACTCGCGAGCCGATCGACCACATCGATTCCTGCAGAATACAACGAGCGTTCGAGTGCGCTGATGTACGTGCGGTCAAGCGAAGCCCGATGCGCCAGCTCTTCCTGCGAGAGGCCGGCAGCGTGACGGTAGCGTCTTAAATTGGCAGCGAACACCTCTCGTATCTCCATGGACACGAGACGTCTTCATTGTAGAGTATTCCACCACGGAGTATTCTCTACAATCAATCCGATCTACCCGCATGTCGCAGTCCGGCAGGGCAGAACGAGGGATACATTGATGGGGGCTGGGGGCGTTTGCAGTCGACT
>JANOOW010000555.1:0-3628 GCA_031421555.1 Hyphomicrobiaceae bacterium
CCATCGATCCGCGCACACTCTTCGAGCTCCTTTGGGATCGCCTTGAAGTAGCCCATAAGCAGCCATGTCGAAAACGGGATCAGGAACGTCGGATAGGTCAGGATCAACGCCCACGGAGTGTCGCCGATGTTGTAGGAGCGGATGATCTCCGAGAGCGGAATGAACAGCAGCGTCTGAGGCACGAGATAGGTGATGAAGATCGTCGTGCCGAGCAGTCCCGCCCACTTGAAGTTGAGCCGTGACAGGGCGTAGCCAGCAAGCACACCGCAGAAAAGCGAGATGGCCGTCGCGACGGTCGCGATGAACATCGTGTTCCAAATCCAAGTCGGGAAGCTCGTTTCACCCAGCAGGTACTTCACGTGGACGAGCGTGGGGTTCCAGGTCCAGAAAGGCTGGTAGCTCGGCCGCCGCCACGCCACGTTGATTTCGGCAGTCGGACGGAACGTCGTGATCACCATCCAATAGAACGGTAATAGGAGGAACAGCAGGAACAGCGCCACTGGCAGCCAAAAGAACACCCAGCGACGCCAATTGGCACCTTCGATCATTACCTTGTCTCCACGCGCCGTATGTAGATGAGCTGAAAAATCACGATCATGAACAGGATGGGGAACATGGCGAGGGAAACAGCGGCGCCTTGGCTCAACTGCCCCGCGCGGATCGCGAGCTGGTATGCATAGGTGGCGAACACGTGCGTCGCGTTGGCCGGACCACCACCCGTCATCACCTCGACAATCTGGAAGTCCGCGAAGGTCTGTATGACCGAGAAGAGCACGACGACCATGGTGACCGGCAGCAACAGAGGCCAGGTGATATAGATGAAGCGCTGCCACGGCTTGGCGCCGTCGATCGCCGCGGCTTCCTGGAGATCGGGTGCAATCGTCTGCAGTCCGGCCATCAGCGAGATGGCAAAGAACGGCACGCCGCGCCAGACGTTTATGATGATGATCGACACCATGGCCATGTCGCCGTCGCCAAGCCACTGGATCGGCTGCCCCACCGACATCACGTTCAGCTTCCACAACGCCCAGTTCACGACCGACATCGTTGGATCGAACATCCACTTCCAGGCGAAGCAGGCAAGCACGGTCGGCACAATGAACGGCAGCAAGATGAATGCGCGCGTGAACGCCTTGAATTTGAATTCGCGGTTCAGGAGGATAGCAAGCCAGAGCCCGAGCGCGAGTTTGAACACGGTCGTCACGGCCGTATAGACAATCGTGTTGCGCACAACTGCGTGGAAAATCGGGTCGCTCCAAAGCCTGGCGAAATTGTCGAGGCCGACGAAGGTGCCGGGCACACCGACGCGCGCGTTCGTCACCGACAGCAGTATCCCCCGAAGGAACGGGTAGGCGATGAAGGCGCCGAGCAGAACGAATGTCGGTAAGAGCAGCAGGAACGCAAGCGAACCCTCGCGTTCGAGCGGCCGCCACTTCGGTTTGCCGACGTATTCGCCCGTGGCTGCGGACGCGGTTGCAGTCATGGCCATGGCTGCCGTTCCTCCCCGGACTGTTTCGTATCTCGCGCGCCAACATTGCCCGGCCATCGGCCTGGGCGAGTGCGGTGACCGGTGCGAAACCGGACACCGCCTCGAGGCTCTACGCCCCGTAGATCGTCTTTAGCTGCGCTTCGCAGGACTTAACGACGTCTTCGGCGGATTTTCCCTTGATGGCATCGGCCACCATATTGCCCAGCAGATACTTGGTCAGCACCTCAGCTGCCTTAGCATTCGGCTCGCCGGGATAGCCGGGCGTCTTGCCGAGCGTGCCAGCCAGGGCGAACGGCGCCATCACGGGGTTCTTCGCCCACATCTCGTGCTTCTGCCAGGATGCCGTCCCTGGTGTGTAGAAGCCCTCGGCGGTCGCGAACCACTTCTCGTAGTTCTCTTTCTTGTGCACGAAGCGCAGGAGATCCTTCGCCGCCTTGGCGTTCTTCGAATAGGTTGGCACCACGTGCGAGGTGTATGTGTGGAAGCCGAACTGGCCCTTCGGCCCCGCTGGCAGCACTGCGTGGGCACAATCCTCGTGCAGGGGCTTGCCTTTGTCGTCCTTGTATTCGGTCGGCTTACGCTTGGACTCGATATAGATCGAGGCACCGTTCAGCGTGGAAGATATCGTGCCGGTCAAGAATGCGCGGTTGTTCGAACTGTCGTCCCAGGCTAGGCCGCCCTCATCCATGGAGTCCTTCCAGAAGGCGACCAAGTACTTTACGGCTTCGATTGTCGCGGGCGAGTTGATCGCCACCTTTCCCTTGTCGTCGACCTCAGTGGCGCCGAAGGACCACAGAAACGGATAGACGAACGTCGGCGGATCGCCGAACGATTGGCCGAGCGACTGGCCAATCGGCATGCCCTTGGCCTTTAATTTCTTGCCCGCATCTCGATAGGCGTCCCAGGTTTTGGGAAACTCCGAGTGGCCGACCTCGGCGAACAGCGATTTGCGATACACATTCATCGCGCCGATCAGGGCGCTCGGCATCGAAAAGAACTTTCCGCCCGAAGAACTGTTGCCTTTGGATACGCCGTCGTAGGCACCTTGCTCTTTGGAGACTTCTTCGGCGACGTCCGACAGGTCGGTCAGGCTCGCTTGGTACAGATGCGGGTGGTTATTGAAGAGCATGAGCACGTCGGGGCCTGCGCCGGACTGGATGCCGGCCGTGATGCGCGGCTGCAGGTCATTGCCGTTGACCGTCTCGTACTTGACTTTAATGCCAAGAGCCTTCTCGGCCTCTGGCGCAATCGTCTCGCGGATCAGTTTGTCGCAAGCCGGTACAAAGTCGTTCCAGCGCAGCCAATGAACTTCAGTACCCTGCGCGAAGGCTGGCGCCCTACCGGTGGCGAGAATGGCCGCCATGCCGCCAGTGGTCTTGAGAAATTTACGTCTATGGATCTTCGTCATCGACCCCTCCCTAGGGAAATCTTGGGTTGGCATTTCCATACGCGGCAGCGTGGCTCTTGCGGCCATTCACCAGCGGAGGTTTTCGCCTCCATCGGCAGCGCTGGGGCAATGTATACATTGTTGGAAGTGATCGCCAACCGGTTTCTGTATTGTTGCAAAAATTTCATCGTGAAGGCCAGAGCGCCCGGTAGACAAAGGCAGCAGGGTCTGTGCTGGCTAGTGGCACGCGACCAAAAAATCATATTCCGCTTACGGAGCTTCATCCGGTCATGACCATTACCGCGAACGAACTGCACGGCGCATGGCAGCTCGAAAGCTGGTCGTTGATTTATGACGATGGGCGCCCGCGGGAGTATCCGCTTGGTGCGGATGCCAAAGGCTTGATCATGTACACGGCCGACGGTCACATGAGCGCGACGCTGATGCGGGGACTACGCCCGAAGGACGCTCCCGTCACCGAAACCGAGAAAGCAACAGCGTACGCCGGGAGCTTCGCCTATGCCGGCCGCTTCGAGGTGCGCGATGGCGCCGTGTTCCACTCGATCGCGATCGCAACCAACCCGGCGCTGATCGGCCTCACCTCGACGCGCCACATCAAACTCGAGGGTGGCCGGCTAACACTGGAAGGCCCCGACTTCTCCCCCACCTCCCCCCGCCGCCAGCAGATCGTCTGGCGGCGGTGATGCGGGCGGGTCGGGGACAGTCACCGATCCGCGAGATCGTGATTAGCC
>JANOOW010000556.1:0-13648 GCA_031421555.1 Hyphomicrobiaceae bacterium
CCTGAAGCTGCGCAAGGTGCCGAAGCCCGAGATCGAGAAGCGCATCAACGAAGCGGCGGGCATCCTCCAGTTGGAGAAGCTGCTGGCGCGGATAGTGGTCGAGCAAAACGCCAAGACCCAGGATGCCGGCGGCCTTTTGCACCCGCTCGTTGATGATTGCCTTGTCGATATCGCGCAGCTTCAACGAAAAGCCCATGTTCTCGCCGACCGTCATGTGCGGGTAGAGCGCGTAGTTCTGGAACACCATCGCGATGTCGCGCTCTTTGGGGTGCACGTTGTTGACGACGCGGTCGCCAATCGAGATCGTGCCGTCCGTGATGTTCTCGAGCCCCGCGATCATGCGTAGAAGCGTTGACTTACCGCAGCCGGACGGGCCGACCAGGACCACGAACTCGCCGTCGGAAATCGGAAAGCTCACGCCCTTGATGACTTGTGTGGTACCGAACGACTTGCGCACGTCTCGAATTTCTACCGACGCCATTACTAGTCCCCCTCAGAAAGCTACGAGCCAAGCCCGTTTTTGCTTTGTGCCTGGCTCACGCACGCAAGCGCGCGCACTGCCGGGATGCTGCAACGTATACATTGTTGAACACCAACTCCCAAGCGATGATAGGCGCGTTAGCGACGCGCGGCCGACGTCAACGATCAGCACCTATTTGCCCACCACTTCGGCCTTCTCCAGCACCGCATGAAGAAGCACGTTGGCGCCGTTCGTCACCCACTGCGGCTTGCAGTCTTCGGCTTCGTTGTGACTGATGCCACCGACACATGGCACGAAGATCATCGCCGCCGGGCATGCGCGCGCCATGTAGACCGCGTCGTGTCCCGCGCCCGAGATGATATCGTGATACGAAAGACCGTGGATTTTCGCTGCGTTGCGCACCGCTTGCAAGCAACCCTCGTCAAAGGCTTGCGCCGGGAACTTGGTGATCTGCTTGACGTCGATCGTCAGCCCGAGCTCACGCGATACGTCGACAGTCAGATTGGCAAGTGACCGGTTCATCATTTCCAGGCTGGACTCGTCGGGATGACGAAACTCGGCGGTCAGAAACGCCGAGCCGGGGATCACATTGCGCGACGCTGGCGTGACCGTAATCACCCCGCACGTGGCGCGGCCCTCCGGCATCATCATGCGGCCGATGCGATTGACGCCATCGATCAAGCGTGCAGCACCGAGCAGCGCATCCTTGCGGCGCTCCATCGGCGTCGAACCGGCGTGACTGTCTTGACCCGTGATATTGATCTCATACCACCGTTGACCTTGAGCCGCGGTGACGATGCCAATGTCGGTACCGTCCTCTTCCAGGATCGGACCCTGCTCGATATGAAGCTCGAAGAACGCGTGCACAGGGCGGCCGCCAACCGGCTGATTACCGGCGTAGCCGATCCGGTCCAGCTCTTCGCCCATCGACTTGCCGTCGAAATCCGTGATGGCGCGCGCAAAATCCAGAGTGAACGCCCCGGCGAACACACCAGAAGCCGTCATTGACGGCGCAAAGCGGGAGCCCTCCTCGTTGGTCCAATTGACGATCTCGATCGGGTGTCTCGTCTGAATATTGAGATCGTTGAGCGATCGAACGACTTCGAGCGCCGCTAGCACACCAAGCACGCCGTCGAACTTGCCGCCCGTCGGCTGGGTATCGAGATGGCTGCCGAACATGACCGGCGGCAGTTCGGGATCAGTGCCCTCGCGCCGCGCGAACATGTTGCCGATCGCATCGACCGACACCGAACACCCGGCGGCTTTGCACCAGCCAGCGAACAGGTCGCGACCCTGCTTGTCGAGGCCGGTCAACGCCTGCCGGTTGCAACCACCTTTTGGCGTCGCGCCGATCTCTGCCATTTCCATGAGCGCAGCCCAGAGACGGGGGCCGTTGATCGCGAGATTGCTGCTATGCACCATCGAATTGACTTTCGGATTGTTGAGCAGATGGAACGTCGACTAAGACCGCTGCTGTACAGATCAAGGATTGAGCAGCCAATGCCTACTTTGCAAGACATCGTTGCGCCCCTGGAAACGCAGGCCACCGAATATCGCACGCCCTGTGGCGACGGCGACCTCGTGTGGCGGCGATGGGCTAAGCCTGATGGCCGGCCGGTCGTGCTAGCGCACGGTGGTTCCGGCTCGTGGACGCATTGGCTGAAGACGATCCCGGCGCTGATTCCGCACTTCGACGTTTGGGCGATCGATCTGCCGGGATTGGGCGACAGTGCCATGCCGCCGAGGCCGTTTACGCCAGCCAGTAGCGGCAAGGTTGTCGCGGCAGGTCTGCGCCAGCTGATCCCGGTGGAGCGGCGGCCGCACCTTGTGACATTCTCCTTCGGTGGCCATGTCGGCACCTTCGCTGCGATTGAACTCGGCAGCCATCTGGCGAGCTTCACGGTTTCGGGGTGCTCTGCCTTGGGCCTGCATCCAAAACTCGAGGATTTCCCGAAGGAGCGCTCGACCATGACGCCAGCCGAGCGGCGGGGCGTGCATGCAAAGCTACTTGAGATCCTCATGATTGCCGACCCGGCTCGCGTCGATGATTTAGCCATTGACATCCAAGCGGCCAACATCGCCAAGGCGCGCTTCAAATCGCGGGAGTTTGCGGTCACGACCGAGATCAAGGAACGTCTGGCTGATGTGAGAGTCCCTTTACGCGCAATTTGGGGGGATAGGGACGTGCTGGCGAACCCTTCCGTCGACGCCGTCTTCGATATTCTGCGGATGCATCATCCAGAATTGGTTACGCGGGTAGTCCAAGATGCCGGGCACTGGGCGATGTACGAACAGCCTGACCGTTATAACGCTGCCTTGATCGAAATACTGAATCTGGTTTCTGTCTGATCAACCGATCTTGGCGCAGTGCCGCGAATGCTCACGCGATCTGCTGCTTAGAGATGCTATCGATCGGTATTCTCATGCGGACGGTCAGTCCATCGTCCCGCCACTCGTTCTCGATCTTGCCGATCAACTGACGTTCGATGCTCAAGCTGATCAGGCGGCTTCCGAAGCCGGGAACAACGCGAGGCAGCCTTGGTGTAGCAGATCCGATCTGCTCGACCCATTCGATGGTTGCCCAGGGCTCAGAGATCGCCACGTTTAGCGCAAGTGTTCCGCCGGTGCCGATCGCGCCATACTGTGCCGAATTGGTCGCAAGTTCATGAAATGCGAGAGCAATGGGTGTTGTGCTGCGATCATCGACAGCAATATCGTCGCCGGTGATTTCAATTCGCCCCGCGGCGAGCGCCGGATACGGCGACAACAGCTCGCGCAGCAATTCATGCAGACTTACGTGAATAGCGTCCGGATTTCCCCCCCGGTCTGAGTCGGGACGAACAAGCTCATGCGCACGTCCGAGCGCAGCCACGCGTTCCTTCAGCTTGATTGCGTAGTCTTTAGCTTGGGGATGCTCGCGAGCCGACAACCCGATCAGACCGCCGATGACCGCGAAAATGTTCTTGATCCGGTGACTTAGCTCGCGGCTCAGGATCTCATTCCGCTCGGCATCTTTTTTGGCATTATCGATATCAGTACACGTACCGATCCAGCGGGTAATCCGGCCTGCGCCATCCCGGACAGGCAAAGCGCGCCCAAGTGTCCAGCGGTATGTGCCGCTGTGGTGACGCAACCGGTATTCCACTTCGTAGGGCTCACCGGTCTCAAGGCAGTGCCGCCACTTGGCCCAAGCCTGCTCGCGGTCGCCCGGGTGGAACATGTCGTTCCAGCCATCGCCATCGGTCGAACCTGGCCGCGTCCCCGTGAACTCATACCAGCGCGCATTGTAATAGTCGTGAAAGCCGTCGGGCCGGGTCGACCACACCATCTGCGGCATCGCATCGGTCAACACGTTAAAATTAGCGAGTACATCGCCGAACCCGTTGCTCCCGATTGCATCTCTCCCGGTCTCGTCTTCCGATGAGATATTCATTTGCCCCTGTGGTGCATCGACTAATATCATTTGATCATCAAAGTCCTGAAATCACTCACCTCTTTCGCACACAAAGTGTTTGGCAACGATTATTGCGGCCTGTTCGTTCCGCGCTCGTTTGATTCGATGAGTAGCTTGACGGAGGTGGATGAAACCCATCAACGTCAAACTGCAATTTCACAGGAGAGCGTCATGGATTTGGGTCTAAAGGGTCGCAAGGCCATCGTGTGCGCAGCCTCGAAGGGCCTTGGCCGGGGCTGTGCCGAAGCGCTGGCGGCGGCAGGCGTCGAACTGACGATCTGCGCGCGCACGCCCGACATTTTGGAAGCTACCGCCGCTGAGATTCGCAAGATGACCGGCGCGACGGTAACAACCGTCGCCTGCGACGTCACAACGGATGCAGGCCGTCGAGCCATCCTCGCCGCTTGCCCCGCGCCCGACATCCTGATCAACAATGCCGGTGGCCCACCGCCGGGGGACTTCAAGGATTTCTCGCTCGATGATTGGCGGGCAGCGGTCGAGGGCAACATGATCACCCCGATCGCGCTGATCCACGCCACGGTCTATGGCATGATGGATCGAGGGTTCGGACGCATCTTGAACATTACGAGCTACTCTGTGAAGTCGCCGATCCCGACGCTCGAACTTTCGAACGGCGCACGTGCGGGTCTGACGGGCGCGGTCGCGGCCTTGTCACGGCGTACAATTCAGCGGAACGTTACCATTAACGCGCTTTTGCCGGGCCCGTTCGAGACAGATCGTCTGCGTGGCACCACCACCAAGATGGCGTCGAACAAGGGAGTATCGTTCGAAGAGGTGCACGAGGCCCGCAAGAAAGAGGTACCGGCTGGCCGCTTTGGCACCACTCAAGAGTTCGGCGCAACCGCAGCTTTTCTTTGCTCTCAGCATGCTGGCTTCATTACGGGTCAAAACATTGTCCTGGATGGCGGCTTGTTCAACAGCACACTGTAATTCGAAGTTTCGCCCTCTTTGTACTCGGCCTAGCATTAACCATAGTTACCATCGAGGATGGTACAACCTGAAGTGCTCTAGTACGCCCGATCTCGCGACGCGCTGCCCCTGACCAAGAGGCAGCGCGTCGCCGTTTCAGCCTCCGCGGGGGGCAATCGATTGCGTACTGAGGAGTTTACACATGAGACAAGTTCTATGGGCGGCGGTTGCCGTCATCGCCTTCGGTGTGTTCGGTGGACAGTCCGCCCGCGCCGACTGGAAAGACGGTGTTTTGGGACCGAGCTATTTCCGCGCTGAAGCGGAGCGCGAGCAAAGCAAGGCGTCCAACCGTTCAGCACGCACCAGCTGGTCTGAGCGCGCTAGCCGCTCCGAACGTGCGGAAACTCCGGTCCGCACAGCACGTGCGACCGTCAATGACGAGACCCCAACGCCGCGGGCAAACCGGCGCGCAGCACGCAGTGACGGCGACGAAGGCGGATCGAGCCTCGGCGGTGGCATGGCTTCTTATTACTGGCAGCCCCAACGGGTAGCATCGGGTGGCTGGTTCAATCCGAACGCAATGACGGCCGCTCATAAGACGCTTCCCTTCGGCACCCGCGTTCGCGTGACCAACGCTAACAACGGCCAGTCGGCGGTTGTGACGATCAACGATCGCGGTCCATACATCGCCGGTCGCGTGATCGACCTGTCGTCGGCGGCGGCTGGCGCGATCAACATGAAGGGCTCGGGTGTCGTTCCAGTCCGCATGACCGTTCTCGGACGCTGAGCGATCCAATCCTTAGAGCATCGGGCGGGGATAACTCTTGTTCTTCCCGCCCGATGCTTGAACAGCCATAAAAAATCTCGAATCGGACGGTTGGCTCGAATCGAATGCCACAGTGGCATCTGATTCGAGTTGCTCATGCGCCCTCTTCTAGCTCTCATCTCAATTGCGACGCTTGCCGCCCCGTTGCAGGCCGCCGCTCAGTCCTATGCCCGCCACTGGAATACTGCCGTCCTGGCGGCGCCAGCCAAGCCTAGCCGCCTGATGACGAGTTCGCTGACCCCGCAACACTCGTTTGTTGCGTTGTCGGGTATTCATGCGATGGCGGGATTGGCCTCCTACTACTGGCAACCGCAGATGACATCGTCAGGCGAGCGCTTCGATAAGAATGCCATGACGGCCGCTCATCGCACGCTGCCCTTACATTCGCGCGTGAAGGTCACGCACGTCGAAAGCGGCCGCTCGGTTATTGTGCGCATCAACGATCGCGGGCCGTTCAAGCCTGGCCGGGTGGTTGATCTGTCAGATCGTGCAGCGGAAATGCTGGGTTTCAAAGCCCACGGCCTAGCGCAGGTCAGGATGGAATTGGTGCGATGACCGGTGGTATCCCGAAATAAGCCTGATTGACCGGGAATAAACGCGCCAGCATCGCGTTGTCGCTGTGACAACACTTGGAATCATGTTTCGCGTAACGGTTCTAGTGATGCTCAACGCTTCGCGGTTGACTGCGTACCGTCAGCGAAGTGTCATTAAGTGGGTCGAGCCCGCGAGGGCCCGGCCCACTTCGCTTATTCAGCGGCGTGAGAGCGTACAGTCAGTCAAGTGGAGTACCGGTATGTGGAAGCTAGAGCCGCCGACCAAGCCTACAACCACGTCCGTCACCACGCCCCCGCCCCTAGCAAATGCTTCGAAGCCTGAGGCAACCGGAATGCGTACGCCATTGAGTGTCACGAGCGAGAGCAAGTCCGCATCTGGCATTTCGATCATCGGCAATGATCTCAAGATCATGGGTGAGCGCATCACCATCATTACCAAGGGCACCCTTCAGGTCGACGGAGAGGTCCAGGCCGACCTACGCGGCGTCGACGTGGTGATCGGCGTCGGTGGCAAGGTAACCGGGGCTATTTCAGCCGAAAACGTGGCCGTTCGCGGCCAGGTCATCGGCTCGATCAAAGCCATCAACGTGGAACTGCTGGCAACGTCGTACGTCGAAGGCGAGGTCCTGCAGCAGACCTTGATGATCGAGGACGGCGCTCATTTCGAAGGCCGGGTCCGGCGTCCGGCGGATCCCACCGAGCTCAAGCCGAACCTGGATTCCGACCAGCCTGCGGCACAGCCCAAACAAGCTCCGAAGGCAGGCATTAGTCAACTGCGGCCGATCGGCTAATAATCGATCGAGATCAGTTCCGGCGGTTGGAGATGAACGTTGCCGCCTGCCGCAGCGCATCGGCCTTGGGACCGAAGATATCCAGCGCTGCGATGGCCTCCGCTTCGACCGAATTCAACTTGGCGCGAGCCACCTCGAGCCCCATGAGGGAAACTACCGTTGCCTTGCCCGCGGCAGCATCCTTGGTCAGGGCCTTGCCGACGGTTGCTTCATCGCCTGTCACGTCGAGAATATCGTCGGCGATCTGGAAAGCGAAGCCAATCCGTTCGCCATAAGTCGCCAAAGCCTTATGCTCGGTCTCGTCCGCGGCGCCGAGGATTGCCCCGGCTATGCAGCCGAACCGCATTAATGCGCCCGTTTTCAACGCCTGCAGATGACGAATGTGTTCCAGCGTGGGGCTGGCCGGCAGCCCGAGCTTATCGGCTTCGAGATCGATACATTGCCCACCCACCATACCAGCGCGGCCCGACGCGCGGGCAAGTTCCCGCGTCAACTGCATCCGCACGTCCGCCGGCATCTTCGACGGCGCGGCGGCAAGGATCTCGAAGGCGAGGGTGAGCAACGCGTCGCCAGCGAGTATTGCCGTCCATTCGTCGAACTGCGCCCACACCGTCGGCTTGCCGCGCCGCATCAGATCGTTGTCCATCGACGGCAAGTCGTCGTGCACAAGGCTATAGCAATGAACGCACTCCAGCGCAGCCGCGACGTCCAGAGCAGCATCCGGATCGACGTCGAACAGCTTTGCCGCCTCGATCACGAGATACGGGCGAACGCGTTTGCCGCCGGACATGACGGCATGATGCATCGATTGCGTCATGCGGGCGGGGGTCGCATCGTTAACTAGCCAGCGCAAAAGCCGTTGCTCGACGTCCGTCTGGGCCTTCGCCAATCTTTCGCTGAATACCATGTGTAGCCTATAACACCGGAGCCGCCTCGATGCCGGTTGGCACCATTACGCGCCGCCTGCATTTGCTTATGTCATGAATTTTGGAACGGTTACCAGATGAACGATGCATGGCGGCCCATGCCACACCCTACGCCGACCGGATGGCGCGCTATCAAGGGTCACGTTTGGCCTTGCGCGCGGCTCGCAATCAGGAGTGGTACGATCTGGCTTGCCGTGATTGGCTTGGTGGCTCTGACCCTCATCAGTGCGTTGCTGTTGCTGTTTCGCACCGTCAATCCGCCCGCCTCCGCATTGATGGTAACCCAGCGCCTGTCCGGTGTGGAAATCGACAATCGATGGGTGCCGCTGACGCGCGTTTCTCCCCATGTCGTCCGGGCGGTAATCTTGTCGGAGGACAACAAGTTCTGCGATCACTGGGGGATCGACGTTGGCGAGATGCGCGCCGCACTGGAGAAGGCTGAGCGCGAGGGTGGGGATGCGTTGCGCGGTGCGAGTACAATTTCCCAGCAAGTAACGAAGAACCTCTTGCTGTGGCCCAGCAAGAGTCCTGTCCGGAAAGTGCTGGAGATCGCCATCACAATTCCATTGGAATTGATCTGGCCGAAGGCACGGATCATGGAGGTGTATCTCAACATCGCGGAATGGGGGCCTGGCGTCTTCGGCATCGAAGCGGCTAGCCTCTACCACTTCAACAAAGCTGCAAGCCGATTGACGCAGCGCGAGGCGGCGTTGCTGGCGGTCTCTCTGCCAAATCCGTTTGAACGTGTTGCCGGAGCACCTGGGGCTGGAACTCAAAAGCTGGCGACGACGATCGAGCGGCGGTTGGCGGCGAGCAATTCCGGGCGGTTCACTTGTGTGCTGGGGAACCGCGGCTAGACCGGCATCATGCCGCGACTGCGGGCAAAAGCAGCAGTCATCGCATACAGGCGGCGGCTAGCGGGTACGTCGATGCCGCGGCGATTGGCAACTTCGATCATCGCACCAAGTATCGCTTCGAGTTCCAGCGTACGGCCAGCATCCGCATCCTGCAGCATCGAAGTACGAAAGGCACCGAGCCTGCCCATGAACGCGACCCGCCGGGCAGCATCGCTTTCGATCTCAATGCCTTCAGCGCGCGCGACCGCCATCGCTTCGGTGATGATTTCGATCAGCAACGCCTTCAGTTCGGGATCGGCAAGCAACCTGTCGATCGTCAAGCCAGTCAAGGCTGTCAACGGATTGAGGCCAACGTTGCCGAACAGCTTGTTCCAAACGGCGGAGCGAATGTCGCTTGTCACCGAAGTCCCAACGCCGCTCGCCGTTAGCAACAGCGCGGCTTCTGTAAGCTGTGGCACCACAGGTCCACGGGCCATGCCAGCGATCATGCCCTTGCCACTGTTGAACGACACGATGCCGGGCCCTACAACCGACGATGCCAGGTAGGCAACACAGCCGGCCGTTTGCTCGAGTGGAATTCTCGCGCGGATCAAGCCACCCGGATCGACCGTATCGAGGGGCTGATCACCGTACCACCACGGCAGGCCGTTGACGATGCAAAGCCAGAATCCACCGGGCTTGACGAGCCTCGCGATAGACCCGCTCAGAGCCGGAATCGCGTAAGCCTTCACGCACGTGATCAAGACATCGGCTGGTTCGGCTGCTTCCGTCGTGGTCACGTGCACTCGCGATTCGACGATAACGTGCCCTTCGATCCGGATGCCGTTGCGGCGTATCGCTTCAAGCGTTTCGCCGCGAGCGATCACTCCCACATCGGCGCCGGAGCCGTGCAATCGGGTCGCCAAGTAGCAGCCGATTGCGCCGGCACCGAGGATCAATATCCGCATGGCCTACACCTCCTGGAACGCCAAAAGAAGTCAAAGCGCCTTTGCCGGCAACGTTCGAGGTATGTGCCTTCCCTGTCCATAACGATTTATTCACTACGTTGATTGACAGTGCAGCGCTCGCAGAAAGAGGGTTTCATGACCTATATGAAAGCGGCTGTGACGGCACTCGCCGTGCTCGCGGCGGCCAAAATCGGCACCCAGGAATACCTGTTCCGCAGCGGCACCAAGGACGTGCTGATCAACGCCTACCGCGAACGCGCCGTCGCCGCTTGCCAGAAGGATCCGCGAAATCAGGGGCTTGTCGCCAATGTCAGCGTTTGGGCCAAGCCTGCCGATGTGCGCGTGGTGATCGGCAAAAGCGACCTCGACGTATGGTTCTGGCAGGTCGACGACTTGATGTGGAGCGCGCGCTATCGCAATCCATATCTCTATCTGAACACGGCTGACCGCCTGTCGAACGTGCAGTGCGAATACGACATCGTGCACGGCATAGCGACCGTCTTCCGCAGCTGAACCGCGCCGTTACCGTCGGCGGGCTTCCAGGCAGATCTGCGTCATGAAAAGGTGATCCCACCGCCCGTTGGTCATATGCGAGATGAACTTCGTGCGCTCTGAAAATGGCGTGACCGGCTCGACGCTGAGCACTTCATATCCAGCGCGCTCGAACATCGCGGCGAACGTTTCCGGCGTAAACCAGCGCATGTGCGTGCGATCAAAAACGCCCTGGTCCGCCAAGTGGAAGCGGCCTTGCACCAACTCGCGGACAACCCGCCAATGTGAAATGTTCGGCGAGCTGGCGAGCACCATGGCGCCAGGCCTTAGCACCGTGTGCAGCCGCTCCAGGACGGCCCACGGTTCGACCAAATGCTCGAGCACTTCCGACAAGATGAGCGCATCGAACGCGCAAGGCTGCCAGGGAAAGGCAAGCTTTTCGACGTCACCGACGAGGACCTCGTGCAGCAGTTGACGCGCTTGCCCGGCCGCGCCTTCGAACAGTTCGACGCCAGCATAGTGTCCAGCCCGTCCGCGAGACAACGCGAGCGCGCCGGTAGCGCCAGTGCCGCAACCAACTTCCAAAATGCGTGCGGTCGTATCATGCGGTAACCGCGCGACGAAATCCGCCCGGGCACCGTTGAAATAGCTCTGCTGCTTACCAGCATAGAAACGGGCGAGACCTTCGTCGGCGGCCGCAACTGCATCACTCGTCACGCAACTGGCTCCATCGGTAGTGGCAGTTCACATTCCTCACACCAAACGTAAAGCGAATGACTGAACGGGACCCTAACGCAGCTGGATAAATTATCTGACCATTGCAGATATTAACTACGTTTTAACCCGAACAGAGTTTTTTGGAAGGCAAGGCGGGGGATCCGAAGTTGGGTTCTGTCCGCCGCTCAGATTCTTCGAACCGAAACGGCTCGAGCTTATGTTGTTGCGTAGCTCGCCTCATGTCCCGGCCTGGATGACGATCGCAGCCCTCGGGGCCGCGGTCGTGATCGGCGCATGCGCAAACAGCGCCCCTAGGCTCGATACGAAACTCATCGACAACCCGGGCCCGGTCGAGCTATCGCGGGTCTATCGCCTCGGTGTCGGCGACAAGATCAAGCTCACCATCTTCGGCGAAGCCGAAATGTCGGGCGTGTACGACGTCAACGCTACCGGCAACGTGCCGGTGCCTCTCGTCGGCGAGATACCGGCCAAGGGCCGCCCCATCGCGGAGTTTCGCGACACGGTGCGCCGCAAACTCAGTGAAGGGTACCTAACCAACCCCAAGGTCTCGGTCGAGGTCGTGAACTTCCGCCCGATCTACATTCACGGCGAAGTTCGCACCGGCGGCGAGTTTCCCTACAAAAACGGCTTGAAGCTGCGAGACGCGATCGCGGTCGCAGGCGGCTACACGTACCGGGCAAACGAAGCCTTCGTCATTTTGGTACGCGAAGGCTCGGCAGCTCAAGTGAAGGTTGCCCTACCAGCCGACATCGACGTCCTTCCCGGCGATAACATACGTGTTCCCGAGCGCTTCTTTTGAGCCAAAATTGCAACCATTCTTCGGGCTTTTCACGGGCACGCGCGCGCTGGCTCAAGGCCTGTGTCGCCATGCTCGCAGCGTTTGCGCTGTCGACACGAAGCTATGCCTTGGACCTCGGCAACGAGGGACTGGGACGCGACGACACGATTGCCTATGGCGAAAGCTTGCGGCACTGGGACAACATCAAACGCTACGGCGCCGAGCGAGTCATCGACCGTGACCGCAAGTTGTATCTTCCAGATGGCGTCAGAGCAGGCAGCTACATGCTCTATCCATCGCTCGGCACGACAGTCGTGTTCGATGACAACATTTACGCCACCAACAAGAACCGCACCTCCGATATGCGATTCGAGATCGTCCCCGTGGTGCGGGCCAGGTCAAACCTGCCGCGGCACATCCTCGATTTTGCGATCGGCGCGAAGCAAACCGAGTACGTCAAGCATAGCGAACTCAATACGACCGACGTCCGCTTCGCGATGGACGGCGCACTGCACTTCGACAATGCACACACACTCGCCCTGAGCGTCTTGTCCGCCCTCGATCATGAGGATCGCGCCGCTCCCGACGCACCCCGTAACGCAATCGAAAAGACCGCGGTTTTTCACAATAGAGTGATCGCCGGCATCAAGCGGGACGCTGGGCGTATGTACGCGAGCTTCAGTGCCGGCGTCGAGCGATGGGATTTCCAAGACGTAAAGGCGCGCAACGGCAGCGTTATCGATCAGGACATTCGCGACACCCAGATCGTCTCCGCACAAGCGATGCTGGGTTACCGGTTCTCACCCGGTTACGAGATCCAAGCCAAGGTCCGGACACTGCGCCAATCCAACTATGGCGCAACGACGCTCGATTATTCCGCCAATGGATATGAGGCGATCGCCGGAGTTGCCGCCGAGATAAGTCCGCTGCTGCGGTGGCGCCTGCTAGGCGGCTACGGCTTGCGCGATTACGAAAGCAATCGATTGAAATCCGCTGGCAATGTGATCCTGGAAAGTGAAATCCAGTGGTTGCCGACCCAACTCATGACCGCCTACCTCAGCGCCCGCCGCGCCTACGCCGAGGGCATCGAAGGCGATTCACCGGGCGGCCGCCTCGACAATTCGATTGCACTCCGGGTCGAATACGAAGTCCTTAGAAACCTAGTCTTCACTTTAGGAGGTGAATATCGGGAGTCTGAGTTCTTCGGCGAGCGCCGGCGCGATCAGTTGATGATTGGCCGGGCGGGCCTAGACTATTACCACACCAAGAATTGGCTGTTTTCAGTTGCGTACGAGCATCAAACGCAGAGTTCAAATATCGAAGAAGACAACATGAAGCGTAACCGGGTTTGGTTGAGCACGAAACTGCGTTTCTAAAAGTTGATCAAATAGATGAGTGGGCGCAGACGAGACGACGACGACGACGAGCAGGAACGCGGCAGCGGTTTCTCTCTCGGCGATGTCGTGTCTGCGATGCGTCAACGCGCAACACTGATCTTGGCTGCTATGGCATCGATCGCAGCACTGACGGCAGCCGTCGTTGCCAACATTCCCAACAGGTATGTAGCCGTAGCGTCGGTTCAGATCGATCAACGCCAGAAGGAAATTGTCGGCATCAAGGGGGTGATCTCGGACCTGAAGGCCGACGCTGCCACTGTCGACAGCGAAGTCGAAGTCATCAAGTCGAGACAGATCGTCCATCGGGTGATCGAGCAACTCGGCTTGCAGAACGACCGGGAGCTGGTCGGTATATCGACGTCCCAAGCTATCCTATTGCGGCTTGGCTTGATCCAAAGCCCCTTCAAGGTTGCCGCGGGGGCAGCGCCGGCATCCATCGCCGACCTGCTCGCACCTTCGCTCGAACCCGTTCGTGAC
>JANOOW010000557.1:0-4346 GCA_031421555.1 Hyphomicrobiaceae bacterium
GCTCTTCGGTGACCCGTTTGTAGCGCAGAACATGGAGTCCATGCGGCAGGGCCAGGGAATCATCGATATCGTCAACGGCTATCTCTTCACCGCGCTGTTCTATGGCCTTGTCGGGCTTTTTCTGCAAATGGCCGCGCTGCTGGTGGGCTTCTGGAAAGCCGGAGTGACGCTTTGGCGCGTACGAGGCGTCGATGGCGACGCTGGCCTTCTGGGCGCAGGCCTCGTCGCCATCTTCGCCGGATCGCTTTTCTTTATCGCCACCGCAGGCTATGGCCCCGTTACCTACCTTCTGTCCGCGCTGCTCTTAAGCTATTCCCGATGCATGGATCGCGCTTTGGCCACTGCCGGAGCGGCAGCGCAACCTGATTTAAATCGCATCGGCAGCCAGACGGTCGCATGAGCGTCCGAGCCGCACTTTGCGCAATTGTTTAACCCGTATCTCAGAGAGTCTGCCTTGCCACAACACAATGAGCACGTCCTGGTAATCAAGGCCAGCAGCGGCTGGGTGCCGGTCAACTTGATGGAGATTTGGCAGCACCGCGAACTTGCGATGATGCTGGCGTGGCGCGAGATTCTTGTGCGCTACAAGCAGAGCGTGCTGGGCGCTGCGTGGGCGATCGTGCAGCCACTCGCGACGATGGTCGTCTTCACGATCTTGTTCAGCCTGCTGCTCGGTCGCGGCAACCTGCCAACTGTCGACGGCGTGCCCTACACCGTCTCGACCTACTGTGCATTGCTGCCTTGGCAACTCTTCGCCCAATCGGTTACCCGGGCGAGCATGAGCATCGTCAGCAACCAGAGCTTGATCTCGAAGGTGTACTTTCCGCGGCTGATCATTCCGCTCGCGCCGGTGCTGGCCGCGCTGGTCGACTTCGGTATCGCTTTCATCGTGCTGATCGGCATGATGTTCTGGTATGGCATCGCGCCCGGCCCGGCCGTGGTCTTGCTCCCCGCATTCGTATTGCTCGCGGTGGCGGCGGCTCTGGGTGCTGCCTTGCTGCTCGCGGCGGTCAACACGACGTACCGCGATGTGCAGCATGTCGTGCCGTTTCTCGTGCAACTGCTGATGTACCTGACGCCGGTGCTCTACGCTGCCGAATCGGTGCTCAAGAACCAGTCCGATTGGGTGCGCCTCGTTTATTTCCTGAATCCAATGACAGGCGTGGTCGAGGGCTTTCGATGGGCGCTGCTCGGGGCGGCCGCGCCGCGCCCGTTCGTGTTGGCCGGCTCGGTCCTTGCCGTGTTCGCGCTGTTGATCGGGTCGATGTATTACTTCAAGCGTATTGAGAGGCAATTCGCCGATGTCGTCTGAAAAATCATCCCTTGCGATCCGTGCCGAAAGTCTGGGCAAGGCCTATGAGCTGGGCGAGCAAAGCACGCTGATGTCGATGGGCCGCAGCGCGCCGCGCCGCTTGCATTGGGCGATCGACGACATCAGTTTCGATATTCACCACGGCGAAGCCGTCGGCATCATCGGCCACAACGGTGCGGGCAAGAGCACGCTGCTGAAGTTGCTCGCGCGCATCACCGAGCCGACGCGCGGGCAAGCCACAATCTACGGCCGCGTGGCCTCGTTGCTCGAAGTCGGGACCGGTTTTCACCCGGAACTCACCGGCCGCGAAAACATCTTCATGAACGGCTCGATCCTCGGCATGCGCCGCGCCGAGATCGCCCGGCACTTCGACGAGATCGTAGATTTCGCCGGCGTCGAGAAATTCATCGACACGCCGGTCAAACGCTATTCGAGTGGCATGCAAATGCGGCTCGCCTTCTCGGTTGCTGCGCATCTTCAGCCCGAGATACTGATCGTCGATGAAGTGCTTGCAGTGGGCGACGTGCAGTTTCAGAAGAAGTGCATGGGCAAAATGGGCGACGTGAGCCGCTCGGGCCGCACAGTGCTGTTCGTGAGCCACAACATGGCAGCGATTCGACAATTGACCTCGAGGTGCATTGTGTTGAGCGGTGGAAAGCTTTGCTTCGAAGGCGAGCCGTCCCGGGCGATCGAGATGTATTCGGACTCCATGGCCGCCGCGTTTTCCGGTGGTTCCGATCTTTCGAAATGGCCGCGCCTGAGTCACGTGCCGGCAACGGACCGCCAAGTCGAGTTTCGCGCACTCGAGTTCGATGTCTCGCCGAAAATATTTCGATCTGACGACGCGCTCCGGTTCAATGCGACGTTCATCGCGCGAGAGGCCACTTCTGGCCTTCGAATGATGGGAAATTTAATGCACCCGGAAGGTTATGCCGTCGGAACCTTCTGGTCTGCCGAAGGTGTCGACGTGGCAGCGGGCGAGCCACAGACATTTGTCGTGAATGTCGGAAGGCTTCGGCTGGCTCCCGGCGCTTATTCGTTCACATTGGCCATTGGCCTGGGGGATGAGGTCTCGGGCTATATGCTCTTCGACATGATCTCCGAAGTTTTGCCTTTCGAGGTCGGTGCGATCACCGGCGAGAACGAGACGATTGCGACTTGGTATCCAACTTGGGGAAGCGTGAGGTTTCCCCGAGCCAGCCTGACTCCTGCCGTGACTTCAGTGCGCGTTGCACAGTGAACGTGCTCCTCGCGAGTCATTTCCAATTGGCGAGTTCTCACTCTGTTGACTCAAAGCGTTCGTCGCCCCTCACGTCGAGTGACGCGCTATCGCGGTTTTTAAAAAAATGGGAATGATCATGAGTGCCAGTCCCGATACCATACGGGACACCGCGAGTGCGCAACCTCTGAAGGCCACTCCATTGAGTGTCTCGCTGCCGCTGGTGAGTGTATTGATGCCGGTGTTCAACACGGCGCCGTACCTGCGTGACGCGATCCAAAGTATTCAACGCCAAACGTGTGGTGACTTCGAGCTGGTGGTGATCGACGACGGTTCCAATGACGGTTGTGCCGAACTGCTGACGGAATTGGCTGCGGCCGAGCCGCGCATGAGAGTGGTCCTGAGGGAAAATCGTGGGTTGATTGCGACGCGAAACGAGTTGCTTGACCTTGCGCGAAGCGAACTTGTGGCGTGGATGGACTCCGACGACCTTTCTTCTCCCGATCGCCTGCAACTGCAGACCGCTGCGTTCCTCGCCGATGATCGGCTCGTTTGCCTGGGTGGGGCTGCGCAGCGCATCGATCCTGATGGTCACCCACTCGATGTGGAGCGCTATCCCACTTTTCACGACGCCATCGTGGCTGGCCAACTGACGGGGGGAGCCATTCGATTCGCATCAACCACAATGCGGCGCGACGTCGCACTCAAGGTGGGCGGGTTTCGTGAACCGTTCCGGATCGGCGAAGACCTCGATCTCCTTCTTCGCTTAGGCGAGGTGGGGAAGATGGGCAACCTTTCCGAGACCGTCTACTCATATAGGCAACATGCATCCAGTACGTTCGTCGGCTTGAGCCCCCAGTGGCTGAACTACCGTAATGCAATTCTTGAGTTGGCAAAGGAGCGGCGCGAGCTCGGCACCGATCGTCTGCAACGCGGGGAAACCGTGACCATCGACTCGACGAGCGAGTTCACTATGGCGGGCAATGTCGCAGGGGCTTACGCGGAATGGGCAGGTCACGCCTTGCGAAACGGAAGCTTGGATCAAGCTTGGAAATACGCGAGCGCGGCGCTTCGCACCAAGCCGTTCTCGCCACGATTGTGGAGGTTGTATATCGCGACCGTTTTGCGCGTGTGGCAGTCTCGCCATCTTTGATGTGGTTTCGATGCCCGCCGCCTTCGTCCTCATCGTCAACTATTGCACCGGCCCGCTGGTGGTGGATTGCCTCGCTTCGCTGGTGTCCGAGTTGCCCGCCTTGCACGGCGGACGCGTCATCGTTGTCGACAACGCGTCCGGGGACGACTCGGTGGCGCACATCGGCAATGCAATCGATGAATGTGGCTGGGGTGATTGGGCCGACTTGATCGCTTTGCCGCGCAATGGTGGTTTTGCCTACGGCAACAACCGTGCGCTCGAGCGGGTGCGCGCGCATGACCCTGCTTTCTACGCCATCGTTTGCCTCAATCCCGACACGAACGTGCGGCCGGGCGCGCTCGCTGCGCTGCTGGGTCAGTTCAGCGCGACTCCGCGGGCGGGCATCGTCGGCGCACTGATCGAGGATGAACACGGCGTGCGGCAACGCGCCGGCCACGCCTTTCCGTCACCGATCGGCGAGCTCGACCGTGCCGCGCAGCTCGGGTTGCTCAGCCGCGCGTTGACACGCAGCACGACGGGCAAAGCGCTTGACGATGCGCCGCGCCGGTTCGACTGGGTCTCAGGCGCGTGTTTCGCTGTGCGGCGACAGGTCATAGAACAGATCGGCGGGTTCGACGAAGGCTACTTTCTTTACTTCGAGGAAACCGACTTTTGCTTCCGGG
>JANOOW010000558.1:0-2822 GCA_031421555.1 Hyphomicrobiaceae bacterium
CGTGACCGGACAAACTGGCGTCGAGATGGAAGCGCTGACGGCCGTCTCGGTCGCGTGCCTCACAATCTACGACATGCTGAAGGCAGCCGATAAAGGCATGATCATCTCGAACGTGCGGCTGCTCGAGAAGACCGGCGGCCGGTCGGGCGTGTACCGGGCTGGGGCCTGAGGCGATGACGCTGCTTCCGGTCGCCGATGCGCTTGCCCGCCTGCTCGCCGATGCTCACCCGTTGCCGCCCGAACCTGTTGACTTACTCTCAGCATCGGGCCGAGTTCTCGCTCAGCCCGTGGCCGCAAAACTGACGGCACCACCGTTCGATGCGTCGGCAATGGATGGCTATGCCGTGCGCCGCGCTGACGTCATGACGTTACCTGCGCGGTTGCACGTGATCGGCGAAGCGGCAGCCGGCCGGGGGTTTGTTGGCCACGTCCCGGCTGGCGAAGCCGTGCGCATTTTTACCGGCGCGCCAATCCCCGTAGGCGCGGATGCTGTCCACATCCAGGAAAACTGCGATCGCGACGGCGACTTTGTCGTCATTCGTGAAGGCAGCCCGGACGCAGCGCACGTCCGCCGCCGGGGCGGTGACTTCACCAGCGGCACTACGTTGCTCGAGTCCGGAACGCGACTGAGCGCGCGGCAGATCACGCTGGCGGCGGCCATGGGGCACGCAACCCTTCCTGTCCACCGCAAGCCCAAGGTTGCGATCATCGCGTCGGGCGACGAACTGGTTTTACCTGGCGTGACACCGGGGCAAGATCAAATCGTCTGCTCGAACCCGTACGGCGTCGCGGCACTCGTGGCAGCAGCGGGAGGTGACGCGCACTTCCTCGGGATTGCCGGCGACACGCGCGCTTCGCTCAATGCGTACATCGATCGGGCAAACGGCTGCGATCTGCTCATCACCATCGGCGGCGCGAGCGTGGGCGATCACGATCTGATCGCGCCAGTGCTGGAGGAACGCGGCCTATCGCTCGACTTCTGCAAGATCGCGATGCGCCCCGGCAAGCCGATGTTGTACGGCCGCCTCGGCGGCATGCGCGTCGTCGGGCTGCCGGGCAACCCGGTATCGGCGCTGATCTGCACGCGGGTGTTCCTGGTGCCGTTGATCGAGCGCCTGAGCGGGCGTTCGGAAAGCTGCGCGCCGATGACGGATGCAATCGCCGCGGCCAGCATCGAAGCCAACGGACCGCGCACCCACTACATGCGGGCAACCCTGGAGACGGGCGACGGCGGCCAACTATTCGCGCGCCCGGTGAGATCGCAGGATTCGTCGTTGCTTTCCCCTCTTGCAGCCGCCGATTGCCTGCTCGTGCGCGACGTTGGGGCGCCTGCCTTGAAGGTTGGCGAACCAGTCAAGGTTCTGCGTTTGGATTTTTAAGGTTCATCGAGGCAACGAGGAAACGAAGCATGCGTGCCTACTGGTATGAAAAGGCTGGCGCTGCTGCAGACGTGTTGAACTTCGGCACGATGCCCGATCCTCTACCCGCGGCGGGTGAGGTGCGGATCAAAGTCACGCACTCGGCGATCAATCCGACAGACTCGAAGCGCCGGACGCTCGGCCGCGAGTTGGGTCAATTCAAACGCATCGTTCCGAACAACGACGGCGCGGGCGTGATCGATCAGGTTGGCGAAGGCGTTGCTGCGACGCGCATCGGCGAGCACGTGTGGATCTTTGGAGCCCAGGCTGGCAGGCCAAACGGCACCGCCGCCGAGTTCGTGACATTGCCGTCGCGGCAAGCCATCGCGTTGCCGGGGGTAGCCAGCCTCGCTGAAGGCGCATGTCTGGGCGTGCCGGCGGTGACCGCCCATCGCGGATTGTTCGCCGATGGCTCGATCGCGGGGCAAACCATTCTCGTCACCGGTGCGGCCGGACGGGTCGGCAGTTACGCCGTGCAACTCGCGAAGTGGGCAGGCGCACGCGTGATCGCCACGGCTGGCTCCGAGGAGAAGGTTGCAGCTGTGCGCGCACTTGGCGCCGATCTCGTGCTCGATTATGCGACCGGCGATGTTGTCAAAAAGGTCGGTGAGGCAACCAATGGCGCTGGCGTCGACCGCATCGTCGACACGGCGTTTTCCGAAACGATCCAGCTCGCCCCACAACTGCTTCGGGCGAACGGCGTGATCGCAACCTACTCGTCGGACGCCGATCCCAACCCGAAGATCCCGTTCCAGGCGCTGATGTACAAGAACATCATGATCCGTCCATTGGCGATTTTCGGGATGCCTACCGAGGCCCAGGACCGCGCTTTTGCCGATGTCACGGCGGCATTGGCTGATGGCAAACTGCAGCATCGGATCGGCCGGCGCATGCAGTTCGACGAGATGGCTGAAGCTCATGCCCTTATCGACGAGCGAGGCGTTTGGGGTTGCCTCATCGTCGATGTAGCGGCCGCCTGAACGGTTCAGTCCTTGTAGTCGGGCTCTTGCTTGTCGAGGATCCGCTTCAAGGCGCGGAAGTGGTAGTCGCAAGGCTTGCCATGCTTGAACGGATGCTTTTCGCCAACGTGCATCGTCTTTCGAACGATCGGCTCCGGCATTGGCAACAGTTTCTGACCGGTCCACATGGCGTAGAGCTGCACCTGCGCCGCGCGTTCGGTGTAGTAAAGCAGATCAAACGCTTCGGCGACGGACCCGGCCACGGTCGCGATGCCGTGGTTGCCCATGAAGAGCACCTTTTTATCACCAAGAATATCGGCAAGACGCTCGCCCTCCTCCGCGTCGAACGCCGGACCAGCATAATCCATGTCGTATCCGGTCTCGCGCATTATCAGCACTTCGGTCTGGCCGGCGACTGTGTCAGCGACGGCTTGCGCGCCACCCT
>JANOOW010000559.1:0-2369 GCA_031421555.1 Hyphomicrobiaceae bacterium
TGAACTCAGCGTCAAGATCCTGCGGTGTTTTGATGGCTCTTTCGCGCTGCACCATTGATAACAATTCAACCGTCACTCTGCCGCAGTAGACATCCACTCCACGTCGCCCGCTCGCAGCACTTCGGTTTGCCCGCCGGTCTCCTCGAAGCTGTTGCCGGACAGCGTGAAAGTGACCGTGGCGATGCTAAATGGGGAGGGAGCCAAACGCGGAAATTTTACGGGCAACGCCTAGAAAAGTTGAGAGACGGACGGCTTCATCTGCCCCCTGCGCGGGGAGACCTTCGAGGCGATCAGCCCGCGTATTGTCCCCGAGTTTAACGCGAAGCTAAAAGTTCCTCCCGTGCGGGACATGAACGACATCTAGCTCTTCGCCCGTAGTGCCTCACGAGCGTTTTCAACTGACGCGGTGTCCCTAGTATCTTCATGTCGCGCCTAAGCAAGCGCGTCGCGCGCCGCGAAACAGTTGGGCGTCCAACTGCTCGAACGCCCCATCCGTACGGTGCGGATCCACAGACGTCTGCCATCGCCTCGCAAACGCACTTTTTCGTGGTAGGGGTTTCCCTCGAACCCAAGCCGTGATCAATTGTGGGTTGACGGTATTTTATTTGGCGACGTCCCGGGCGGCGGCGAGCAGTTACTTGCGCACAGAAAGTTTGCATGACCAACCGCGTTTCCGACCAGCAGGATCCGTCCGACCCTCAGCCCATCGCCCGAGAATCGTTGTTATCGAGCGATGCGCAACCGGTTTCTGCCGTTGAAGGCTCGGGCGATGAAGAAGTTCTTGCTGAGACCAGCGTGCCGTTTCCGATAGTCGGCGTCGGTGCGTCGGCTGGCGGGTTGGAGGCGGTGACACAGTTACTGCGGGCGTTGCCAGCCGATACGGGTGCAAGCTTTGTCATCATCCAACACCTTGCGCCTGATCATGCCAGCAATCTTGCGGAGATCCTGTCGCGCGCGACGTCCATGCCGGTGAGCGAGGTGCGCGACGAGCCCGAGGTCCAGCCGGATCACGTCTATGTAATCCCGCCGGGGCGCGACATGATCATTGCCAGTGGCAAACTGCAGTTGCTGCCGCAGGATCGCTACGCCCGTCGACGAGGGATCGACCAGTTCTTTTCCTCGCTGGCGGAAGATTCCGGGCACAAGGCGATCGGCGTGGTGCTGTCCGGTGCAATGAGCGACGGGACGCTCGGGCTCGAGGCGATCAAGGCGGCCGGTGGCATCACCTTCGCCCAGAACGATAGCGCCCAGCACGACAGCATGCCCCGCAGTGCTGTGGCGTCGGGGTGTGTGGACTTCGTGTTGCCACCCGACAAAATCGCGGTCGAGATATCCCGCATCGCACGCCATCCGTATGTGGCGCCGGAAGTAAAGCCGGAAGTCGCAAGCGACGAGCCGTCTAGTCATGCACGTATCGCCGAGATTGTTCATCGTGCCTTGGGCGTTGATTTCAGCCACTACAAGAAGAATACACTGTTGCGCCGCATCAGCCGCCGCATGGTGCTGCACAAGATCACGACGATGAAGGATTACGAGGATTACCTGCAGCGCGAGCCGGCAGAGGTGGAGGCCCTATTTCAGGATATTCTCATCAGCGTTACAACGTTTTTCCGCGATCCTGAATCCTTCGACGCGCTGGCAGAGACGGTTTTTCCGAAGCTGCTCGCGGGACGCACGCGCCAGGAGCCGGTGCGGATCTGGACGCTGGGATGCTCGACGGGCGAGGAAGCCTATTCACTGGCAATGGTTTTTTCGGAATGCGCTGAAGCTGCTGGCAGCGACGTTCCAATGCAGCTCTTTGCCACCGATCTCAATAGTATTTGCGTCGGGAAAGCGAGAATGGGTGCGTATCCGGCGAGCATCGAACAACATGTATCACCAGCACGCCTCCAGCGGTTTTTTATCAAGGAGGAGGGCGGCTATCGAATCAGCAAAGACATTCGTGAGCGCTGTATTTTTTCGCGCCACAATGTACTCGGGGATCCACCTTTCTCGCGGGTCGATCTCATATCATGCCGGAACTTGCTGATCTACATGGAGCCCGTGCTTCAACAGCAAATCATGGCGTTGCTGCACTATGCGCTGAAGCCTGGCGGCCACCTTTGGCTCGGCAAGTCAGAGACCGCGGGTGCGTCGCGCGCATTGTTCGACGTGGAAGACAAGCGGCATAAGATCTTCGTACGGCGTCCTGGCGTCAGTACGCCTGGTCTGCCATTTCGCCCTGCGCTCGGCGCTGGCAGGGCCGATCCGTTTCTGAGGGCGGCGCCTGCAGTAAAGGCAGTGCCGCGAGCCGATCTGCACAAAGAGGCCGAGCGCATCCTGCTCGCGAAATACGTGCCGCCAGGCGTTGTCATTTCCGCCGCCATGGT
>JANOOW010000560.1:0-6280 GCA_031421555.1 Hyphomicrobiaceae bacterium
CGCCTTGATGGTAGCGCCGCCCTTGCCGAGCACGATCTTACGCTGGCTTTCCCGCTCCACGAAGATCGTCTGCTCGATGCGAACACCACCGGTGCGCAATTTCTTCCATGACTGCGTCTCGACGGTAATCGCGTACGGCAGTTCGTCGTGCAGGCGATGGAAGATCTGTTCGCGCGTGATCTCGGCGGCGAGCATGCGCATCGGTAGATCGGTGATGTCGTCTTCAGGGTAGTGCCAGGGTCCGGCCGGCACGGAGGCCGCAAGGTAATTCTTGAAGTCGTCGACGCCGTCGCCGTTGAGCGCGGCAATCATGAAGGTCTTGTCGAAAGATTGCCGCTTGGTGATTTCTGCTGTCAGACCAAGAAGCTTTTCGCGCCCCTCCAACCGGTCGATCTTGTTGAACACCAGCACCTTCCGCGACATCGACTTGCCAAGTTGGGTCAAGATCCGGTCGACATCCTCGTCGATGCCCCGCGCCGCATCGACGATAAGGGCTACCACGTCACCGTCACCCGCACCGCTCCACGCGGCCTTCACCATCGCCCGGTCAAGCCGTCGCTTGGGCTCGAAAATCCCCGGCGTATCGATGAACACGAGCTGGCTCTTGCCGACGATCGCGATGCCGCGGATCGGCATCCGTGTGGTCTGCACCTTGTGACTGACGATCGACACCTTCGCGCCGACGATTTGATTGACAAGCGTGGACTTGCCAGCATTCGGCGCGCCGATAACGGCGATGAAGCCGCACCGCGTGTCCGTGACGGGTTGAGCCGGTTCCGGCTTGCTACTCATGAGGTGGTTCTGCCCATACGTTTTGACGCAACAGAAATGCTGTGGCCGCTGCCTGCTCGGCAATGCGCTTCGACCGGCCATCGCCTTGAGCCGGCGCGAAGCCTTCGATCTTCACTTCGGCAACGAACCTCGGCGCATGGTCGGGTCCTTTCCGAGCGTACTCGATATACTCGGGCAACGGCAAACCTTGTCCCTGCGCCCACTCCTGAAGCGCGGACTTTGGATCGGCCGAAACGTCCGGGAGCACTTTCAAAAACGGGCCCCAGAGCTTGCGCACCATGGTGCGCGCAACATCGAAACCAGACTCCATGAATACGGCGCCGAGCACAGCTTCCATGGCATCGGCCAGAATCGTCTCCTTGGTGCGGCCGCCGTGCACGGACTCGCTGTCACTGAGGACCAGATGCGCGCCTAGACCAACCTGGTTCGCAACCAGGGCGCACGTGCCGCCGCGTACCAAGCGGTTGAAGCGGCGGGCAAGATCACCCTCTGACGCGTCGGGAAAGGTCTCACTGACAAGTTCGGCAACGGCGAGACCCAGCACCCGGTCTCCGAGAAATTCGAGTCGCTCGTTATCGGACCGCGGTTGCGACGCGGAGCGCGCGCTGGAGTGCGTCAGGGCAAGCGAAAGAAGGCTGCGGTTCTTGAAGCCGTAGCCTATGGATTTCTCCAGGTCGGTCGTTTTAGCCGGTCGCACGAGCCCCATCACACTAGCGAACAAGATTGAAAAATCTCGACCAGCGAACGTCCAACGGCCACGTCCATGGCGCCAGGATACGAAACGCCTGTGGTTCGTCGAATGCTCCGGAGAAGAAGATGATTTCGGCGCGTCCAACCAGATTTTCAAATGGCACGAAACCGACACCGCGCGGCAAGCCGAAACGGCTGTCGGAGGAATTATCCCGGTTGTCACCCATCATGAAATAGTTTCCGGGCGGCACCTTGAAGACACCCGTGTCGTCCGCGGGACCGTTTTCTTCGGCATCGAGCACACGATACTTCACGCCCTCAGGCAGCGTCTCCTCATAAACCGGAATGCCGTTTTGGCGGCGGCCATCCTCGTATGTGTTGAACGATCCGATGCGCCGCTTAGGCACGGCCTTCCCGTTGATGTAGAGGACACCTTTGATCATCTGGATCTCGTCGCCAGGCATGCCGACCAATCGCTTGATGTAATCGGTCGAGTTATCCTTCGGCCATTTGAAGACCACCACATCGCCACGCTTTGGCTGACTGGCGAAAACGCGGCCATCGAACATTTTGTTGGCGAGTATAGTACCGCCGAAGGGAAACGAATGGCGGCTGTAGCCATACGAAAGCTTTGATACGAACAAATAATCGCCAACCAGCAGCGTTTCCTTCATCGAGCCAGACGGAATATTGAATGGCTGGTAGAAGAAAACCCTTACCAAGATCGCGAGCGCAAGCGCCTGGATGACGATCTTGGCGGTTTCGCGCCAGCCGCTGTCGTGCTGATCATGTGACTGCATTTCGGTCTCGGACTTGAGGCTCATCTGCACGGCTCCTGCGCGCCCAGCCGAAGTGCGCCGCATTGGTTTGCTCGCCTATAGACTGTAAACGGGTGCTGCGCAAAGGCGGATTGATCGATATCTGGCGGGAGGTCCGCTTCGTTGAGTCAGATGCCTTAATCAATCGATGTAGACGACCTGATCTGACGCAAGCAGCGCCGCAACGTTGTCTAAACAAGTCAATCCACCGGCGATTTTTGCTTGCACGGCGGCTTCAGCCGTGCGGATAGCGTCGAGCCTGCTCAGCACCTTATCGAGCATGCGGGCTGGAATGACGACCACGCCATCGCGGTCGCCGACGATCACGTCGCCGGACTCGATCGAGATGCCACCCGCGACCACAGGGAAACCGACCCTGCCTGGACCGCTGCGGACGCATGAGTTCGGCGTTATGCCGCGGGCGAACGTCGGCATGCCGATGCCGAGCATGCCGTCCAAATCCCGCGCCATGCCATCGATTACAATACCGGCAAAGCCAGCATTGCGGGCGAGCCAGCATACATTGTCGCCAACGACGGCTGTGCCGGCGAATCCATCGGCGGCCGCAATCAGGCAATCGCCGGGCCGGCCAACGGCGATAGCCGCCAAAATCGCCAAGTTGTCCGATGGACCTGTCTCAGCCGTGATCGCGAGCCCGACGAAGTGCGCCCGGGCCGGATCGATAGGTTTGATCGCGGCATCCAAGGCGCCTCGCCCGTCCATGGCGTCGATGATATGGCCGGTCTGCGCGCCATCGAGCTTTCGCAGGGCCTCAGATGGCACGCGCAGCCACGTCTTCTTGATTGCAAGGAGCGGCGGGTTATCCAACATCGATCCATCTCCAAAGGCTTCTGCCCGTTACGATGCCGCACCAAAACACTAGCATGACCGGCCACCGGCAGCTTAAGTGAGAGTGGCCATGCAGATCTACCTCCCAATTGCAGAAATGCCGATCAACGCCGTGCTGCTGCTCGGTATAGGTCTAGCCGTCGGCGTGCTCTCGGGCATGTTCGGCATCGGCGGCGGCTTCATCGTCACGCCTCTACTTATTTTTCTTGGTGTTCCAGCGCCGATCGCCGTCGGAACCGGGGCCGCGCAAGTCGCCGCCTCGTCGGTGTCGGGCACGGTCACGAACTGGACCCGGCAGTCGATCGACTTCAAGATGGTCGGCATCCTGTTAGCCGGCGGCTTGGGCGGGTCGACGCTCGGCGTCTTCATGCAGCGCTGGCTGAAGGCGGTCGGTCAGCTCGAACTCTTCATCTCAGCCGTTTACGTGATCCTGCTTGGTACCATCGGCGCCCTCATGCTGATCGAAAGCATCGAGGCCATACGCAAGAAAAAGATCGCCAAGGCTTCGGGAAGCACTGCCCGTACCAACCACCACAACTGGATTCAGGGCTTGCCGTTCAAGACCCGGTTTCCCGCATCGAAGTTGTACATAAGCACTTTGCCCCCCATCGCGATCGGCGCGGCCGTCGGCTGGCTGACGGCGATCATGGGCGTTGGGGGCGGCTTCCTGCTGGTGCCCGCGCTCATCTACCTGCTGCGGATGCCGACCCGCATTGTGATCGGCACCAGCGTTTGCCAGATTATGTTCGTAACTGCCTACACGACCGTCATGCAGTCTTGGCAAAACCACTCGGTCGACCTGTTACTCGGACTGCCGCTGATGATCGGCGGCGTGATCGGCGCACAGTATGGCGTGCGCTTGGGTCAGCGAATGCAAGCCGAACAATTACGCGTGTTCCTGGCGCTGCTGGTGCTTAGCGTGGCGCTACGCATGATGATCGACTTGGCGGTACCGCCGAAGGAGATCTACTCCATCGACGCTAGGCGCAAGTAGCCGATCGGGACTTTTAGGCCACCTTGTCGAAGTTCAATCTGAAACCATGCAGTTCGGCGAGCGTCTGGATCGCTTGCTTGGCCTCGGCCTCCGGCATCGCCGTGAAAGGCGGACGCAACTCGGCCCAGCCGGCATCGTCGCGATAATGCGCCACTACGGCCTTCAACAACGGGATCACTGGATAATTCTGGAATGTCTTGCGGAGCGCAGAGATATCGGCCTGCATGCGGTCAGCATCGGGTCCCTGCCAATTGTCGTACAGCTTGCGCATGGCGGCTGCACCGACATTCGCCGTCGCCGAGATGCAACCAACCGCACCAGCACGGAGGCCGTCCAACAGGAACAGTTCAGCGCCGGGGAAAAGTTCGAAGTCGGGGAACTGCTCGAGGATAGCTTTCATATTGCTCCAGTCGCCGGAGCTGTCTTTGAGCCCAACCACCGTCTTCGGGAATTCCTTGCGCAGCCGTGCGATCAGCGACAGCGGGATACCGACCTGGGCAACCGGCGGGATGTGGTACAAGTAGACCTTGAGCCGATCGTCGCCGACCTCGTCGATCACGTCGGCGTAGAACCGGAACAGCCCCTCTTCACTGGGGTTCTTGTAGTAAAACGGCGGCAGCATCAGCACGCCACCACACCCGGCATCGACCGCATGCTGGGTCAGGATCGCAGCGTCGGTGATCGAGCAGGCACCGGTACCCGGCATGAGCTTTGCGGCATCGATGCCAGCGTCGACCAAATCCTCGAGCAGCTCCATGCGCTCGTCCAATCCGAGCGAATTAGCCTCGCTCGTGGTGCCGAACGGAGCTAGCGCGGTGCAACCGTTTTCCATCAACCACTCGGCGTGATCGATGAACCGGTCCGGGTCGGGCGAGCCGTCCTCGCCGAAAGGTGTCAGCACAGGCGCGATTACGCCCGAGAAATTCGGTTTCGAGACCATGGCAATGGGTCCTCATTGTAAGTGATTTCGGCAAAGTTCCGTGCTGCTGATGTTGAGCAGCGCGTCACGGCATGGGGATTTCGGGTTGTTTGATTGGGATGTGATAGCCCTTTTGAACTGCGGGCCGGGCAGCGATATCACGATACCAGCGCAGCACGTTCGGAAAATCCTTGAGGTCGATCGTCTGCCACTCGAAGCGCGACGCCCAGGGCCAGATCGACATGTCGGCGATCGAGTAGTCGCCAGCAACGTAGGGTACTTCCGCCAGGCGGCGATCGAGCACGCCGTACAGGCGCTTGGCCTCGGCCAGATACCGCTCCTCGGCGTAAGGCGCCTTACCTTTGTTGTATTTAACGAAGTGATGCACTTGACCCAGCATCGGGCCGAACCCGCCCATCTGCCACATCAGCCACTCGATCGTGCGCCAATGCGCGTCGCCGGACGGTGCCCAGAACTTTCCGGTCTTCTGCGCGAGGTACATTAGAATCGCACCGGATTCGAACACCGACTGACCGGTGTCATGATCGAGAATTGCCGGTATGCGATTGTTGGGGCTGATCTTCAGGAAGGCTGGGCTAAACTGCTCGCTCTTGTTGATGTCGATCGGATGCGCACGATAAGGTAAACCTATCTCTTCGAGCATGATCGAAACTTTGCGCCCGTTGGGCGTCGACCAAGTGTAAAGATCGATCATGACTGACACTCCTGAAGGTATTGGCGAATGGGACGTATGACGTTCGTCGCGATCACTTGCCGGTTTTTTCGCATTCGTACTGCATTTGGCGGTGAAGTTAGCCGCGCCCGGCAACAAGAGCAATGCCGTGCCTCAGCCAAATAGCGGGAGAAAGTATCCCGATGTTGGGAAGGATCGATTGGCCCCATGCTCACACTGATACTCATGCGGCATGCCAAGTCCGGTTGGGCGGCCGCAGCTTCGGGCCAGCCCCTAGCCGACAAGGAAAGGCCGCTGGCGCGCCGTGGTATAAGTAATACGCCGCATATGGCGGCGTGGCTGAAGACCAGCCGATTGACGCCGGAACTCGTCTTGTGTTCGACAGCGGTTCGAACGCGGCAGACGCTGGCACTGATAAAGCAAGCGCTCGCTGGCGAAATACAGAATATCGAACTACGTGAAGATTTGTATTCGAGTGCAAGCGCCGGTCTGATCGCGATCGTTCGTGCTTTGCCAGGCGACAT
>JANOOW010000561.1:0-20530 GCA_031421555.1 Hyphomicrobiaceae bacterium
CTGACCGAATACCTGAAAGCGCTTGCCGCAAAAATTGCCGAAACGAACCCAGAAAAAGCGGCTATAGCCGCAGGAGCGACCGCGCTAATGATTTAAGAAATAAGACTACTAAGAAGCAATAGGTGAACCGAGTTTATGTCAGGTGTGCGAATATACGATCTCGCGAAAGAGTTAAACGTCCCCAATAACGAAATATTGGATATGCTGAAAGCGATGGGCGAACCTGCCCGCACCGCGTCCAGCACTCTTCCCGACGCCCTTATCGCGACAGTGCGCGAGCGGGTCAAGCCAGTGTCGGCAGCAGGCGATGGTGCCGTGAAGTCCAGTAACGGCACTGCCGCCGCATCCAACGGCACAGCGGCCCCTGTCGCGGCCCTAGCTGTCGCGGCCCCGTCGGCGGCTCCGGTGGAAATCCCCGAAGTTATTACGCTCAAAGATTTTGCCCAGCTCATTGGCATCCCGGCCCCCGATATCCAGAAAAAGCTGATGGGGCTTGGCGTTCTCGCGTCGCTGAACCAGAAACTTAGCCCGGAAGTGACTTCGCGGCTCGCTAAAAGCTACAAAGTGGCGATTACGGTCGGCTCCGCACCGAAGCCTGCCGCAAGCAACGGAGCTGTGCCGGACGCCCCGCCGGCCCCGCCGAAAGTCGCTGTCGTTCCGACAAAGCCGCGTCAGAAGGCCGCCGGGCCGGTGGTCGAGCCGCCTTTCGCGGCAGCACCGAGCGACTTTTCGAGAATGGTCGTCAGGCCGCCGGCCTTGTTGCCGGGCGACGGATTGTTGTCCATGCTCATGCGGGCGCGGGCGGTGTAGTCCTCCCACCACTTGATGATGCCGACGAGCTTCTCGCCGATCTCGCGCGTAGCCGCGCGGCGGGTGAGCAGATGCTCGGCGCCGTAGATCTCGGGCGTTTCCGACAGCACCGCCGTGCCGCCGTGACGGACGAGCTGGTCGACGGCGAGGCCGAGCGCGACGTTCGCCGTGATGCCGGAATAGCCATCCGAGCCGCCGCACTGCAACGCCAGCATCAGTTCCGATGCCGGCACCGTCTGGCGCACCGCCTTGTTGACGATCGGCAGCATGTTGCGCACGGCTTCGACGCCGGCCGCGATCGTCTTCTTGGTGCCACCGGTTTCCTGGATCGTCATGGTACGGAACGTGTCGCTCTCCTTGACGTTGTAGGCCTGCTTCATCCGCGCGATCTGGAAACCCTCGCAGCCGAGCCCGACAACGAGCACACCGGCCATGTTAGGATTGCAGGCATACCCCCACGTCGTGCGCTTCAAGACTTCGAAAGTTTCGCCGTCGCTATCGATGCCGCAGCCGGTCGAGTGCACCAGCGGGATTACGCCATCGATGTTGGGGTAGTCGTCGAGGATGCCGGAACGCTTGACCTCCTCGGCGATGAAGCGGGCGACGGTGGCGGAGCAGTTCACGCTGGTCATCACGCCGATGTAGTTGCGGGTGCCGACGGCTCCGCTGGCGCGGCGAAAGCCCTCGAACGTCGCGCGCGCTTCGAGCGGCAGGACCGGCTCCAGCTTGGCGTCTTGCGCAAACGCGTAGTCACGCTCGAACGCGGCGAATCCGCAATTGTGGGTATGGATGTGCTCGCCCGGCAGGATGTCAGTTGAAGCGAAGCCGATGATCTGGCCAAACTTCAACACCGGTGCGCCCTTATCGATCTTTGCGGTCGACATCTTGTGCCCGCGCGGCACGCGAACGGTGGCCGTGACGCCCTCTGGTTTGGCGCCTGCCTCGATCGTATCGACCGCGACGATGACGTTGTCCTTCGGGTTGAGCCGAAGCGTGCGGGCCGATTTTCCAGCCGTGGTGAGCTTGTCGAGCATGGCGATTCCCCAGGTGCAAGTTTGCCCGCACAGTGATGCGCACGCCGAGGCTCCGCAAGCACGTTTGTCGAATAGGCGCTCATACGCAAAGCACTAGCTGCCGCGCGGATATGCATTTAGTCTCGAGTCTTCATAGATGCTGCCTGTCCCGGATTGCGAGAAAATCCAATGACCCACACCTGCTATTGCGTCACCGCGCACAATGCCCCGCTCGAGCGGATGGAGTGTCCAACGCCGGAGCCGAAGGGCGCGGAAGTGTTGATCCGCATGACCGGCGCTGGCCTGTGCCACAGCGACATTCATATCTGGGAGGGCAAGTACGATCTGGGCTCGGGCAACCAGATGCTGCTGAAGGATCGCGGTGTCTCACTGCCGCTGACGATGGGCCATGAGATCGCGGGCGAAGTGGTCAAGGCCGGCCCAGACGCGCAAGGCATGAAGCCTGGCACCCCGGTGGTGGTTTATCCCTGGCTCGGTTGCGGTGAATGCCCGACTTGCAAGCGTGGCGAGGAGAACCTGTGCGCGTTGAAGTCACAAGCGATGGGCGTGTTTCAAACCGGTGGCTTTGCCGAGTACGTCCTGGTTCCGAACGCGCAGTATTGCGTCAACCTCGGTACACTCGACCCTGCCGAATCGGCGCCGCTCGCGTGTTCGGGCGTCACGACCTATTCGGCGCTGAAAAAATTCGGTGCGAGGATCAAGGACGAGCCGGTGGTGATCATGGGCGCCGGCGGTCTGGGTCATATGGCGCTCAACGTGCTCAAGGCCATGGGCGGCAAGGGTGCCGTCGTGGTCGACATCGACGCTGGCAAGCGCCAAGCCGCGATGGATGCTGGCGCGCTGGCGACAATCGATGGCGCTGCTGCCGACGCCAAGAAGCAGATCTTCGAGGCGACCGGCGGTGGCGCACTGTGCGTTCTCGATCTTGTCGGTGCGGCCTCGACGATCGAACTCGGCGTTGCAGCGCTGCGCAAAGGTGGCGACATCGTTGTCGTCGGACTTTACGGCGGCGAGCTAAAACTACCCATCGTCTATTTTCCGCTGCGCGCGTTGGGAGTGCGCGGATCATATGTCGGAACGCTGCCCGAGTTGAAAGAGCTGGTCGCGCTCGCCCAAAAGGGCACGCTGAAACCGATCAAGGTAACACGCCGCAAACTGGCGGAAGCAAACGAGGCGCTGCAGGACTTGAAGGCTGGCAGAGTCGTCGGTCGCGTGGTCTTCGTGCCCTAGTCCGTCTAGCGGACGAAAGCATCATGTTTACAGGATTTTGAACCCCGGTTTTTGGTTTCATACCGCCCGTCATGGGCGCGGACAGCCAAAACTCGTTGGCGTTGATCGCGAAGGGGCTGCTCCCGCCACCTGTCACACAGGTTTCACATAACTCCGCTCTAACGCATTTCATCGGGGTGCAGGTCGCGGCGATCGTCGCACCGGCCTCGAATGAGATGAGGTGAATCATGCGAATGATTAAGAACTTGGCGGTTCTGGCGGGCGTGCTGTCGCTCACAGCTGCCCCTGCCATCGCTGCCGATATTTCGGGAGCGGGTGCGACTTTCCCCTACCCAATTTATGCGAAGTGGGCGGACGCCTACAAAAAGGAGACGGGTATTGGTCTCAACTACCAGTCGATCGGCTCCGGCGGCGGGATCAAGCAAATCCAGGCTAAAACCGTCACCTTCGGCGCGACGGATATGCCGCTCAAGGGCGAGCAACTCGAGAAAGACGGTCTGGTGCAGTGGCCGATGGTCGTCGGCGGCAACGTGCCGGTTGTCAACCTCGATGGCATCAAGCCGGGCGAACTCGTACTCGACGGTCCTGCGTTGGCCGACATCTATCTCGGAAAGATCAAGAGTTGGGACGATGCGGCGCTGAAGAAACTGAACCCAAACGTCAAGTTGCCGGCGCAGGCGATCGTCGTCGTGCGCCGCTCGGATGGCTCGGGGACGACCTTCATCTGGACCGACTACTTGTCGAAGGTTTCGGCCGAGTGGAAATCGAAGGTTGGCGCCAGTACGGCTGTCGAATGGCCAGTCGGCATCGGCGCTAAGGGTAACGAGGGCGTCGCAAACAACGTGCAGCAGACCAAGGGCGCGATCGGCTACGTCGAGTTCGCCTACGCCAAGCAGAACAAGATGAGTCACGCCAACGTCATCAACGGCGCTGGCAAAGTCGTCGAACCAGGCCTCGCCTCGTTTCAAGCTGCGGCTGCGAACGCCAAATGGGAGAGCGTGCCGGGCATGGGTGCGATCATTACGGACCAACCTGGTGATACGTCGTGGCCGATCGCAGGAGCCACATTCATCCTGATGCACAAATCGCCCACAAAGGTTGAAGACGCCAAGACGGCACTCAAATTCTTCGAATGGGCGTATGCCAAAGGCGATCAGATGGCGTCCGACCTCGACTACGTGCCGATGCCAGCCGCCGTTATCGCGCTAGTCAAGAAAGAGTGGGCCAAGATCGTAGGTGCCGATGGCAAGCCCTTGATGTAATGACTTTCGTGTCAAAGCGCCGCCTGTCCCTCAGGCGGCGCTTTCCACGTATAGGCGGTGAACCATGACGACGGCCATAGTAACCGGGGCAGCGGAGCGGCAGAAATCGCTGGGCCGTTTGCGCCGTGCCGACACCATCTTCCACAACATCACTTACGCGTCTGCCGTGTTCGTGCTCGGCCTGCTCGCCGCTATTTGCGGTTCGCTTGTGATCGGCGCTTGGCCTGCCATCAGAGCGTTCGGCTTTGGCTTTCTCGTCAGTCAATCCTGGAACCCAGTGACCGAGAAATTCGGCGGTCTCGCGCCGATCTACGGCACGATCGTCACATCGCTGATTGCCATGCTGATCGCCGTACCCATCGGCATAGGTATTGCAGTTTTTCTGACCGAGTCGTGCCCGAAACCGCTCCGCCGTCCGATTGGCACCGCGATCGAGCTTCTCGCCGGCATCCCAAGCATCATCTTCGGCATTTGGGGTCTGTTCGTGCTGGCGCCGTTTCTGCAATCGACAGTGCAGCCTGCGCTGATTTCGACATTCGGGTCCGTTCCGATCCTGTCGTCACTATTCGCGGGACCGCCATATGGCATCGGCATGCTGACGGCGTCGTTGATCCTCGCCATCATGGTGTTACCGTTCATCACAGCGGTCAGCCGCGATGTGTTTGAAACTGTGCCGGCGGTGTTGAAGGAAGCGGCTTATGGCCTCGGCTGCACGCGGTGGGAAGTTGTCCGTAAGATCGTTATTCCGCACACGCGCGTGGGCATCATCGGCGGCATCATGCTCGGACTTGGCCGAGCCCTCGGGGAGACGATGGCGGTCACCTTCGTCATTGGCAACGCGCACAAGATTTCGCCGTCGCTGCTGGCGCCGGGCACGACCATTTCGGCGACCATCGCCAACGAGTTCACCGAGGCCGTCGGCGACCTCTACACATCGTCGCTGGTTCTTCTCGCCCTGATCCTTTTCGCAATTACGCTTATCGTGCTGAGTTGCGCGCGATATCTTCTCTGGCGCCTCGATAAGACGGCGGGGCGGTGACATCATGAGCGAGCTCAAACTCGACATGTCCGGTTTCGCCGCGCGCCGGCGCCGCAGCGGCATCGCCATGGCGCTCTGCCTTGCAGCGACGGTCATCGGTCTTACCTGCCTTGCGCTTGTCCTTGGAACCTTGCTCTACAAAGGGCTCGCGGGACTATCGTTGAAGGTCTTCACTGAAACAACGCCACCGCCGGGTGCCGACGGCGGGCTATTGAATCCGATCGTGGGCAGCCTGATCATGACGTCACTAGGCGTGCTGCTCGGCACGCCAATCGGTATTCTGGCAGGCACCTATTTGGCTGAATACGGCCGTCACGCGCGCATCTCGCAGGTGATCCGCTTCATCAACGACATCCTGCTCAGTGCACCGTCGATCGTTATCGGCCTGTTCGTCTACACGATCATCGTTGCGCCGATGAAGCAATTTTCTGGACTCGCGGGCGCGATCGCACTCGCGATTCTGGTCATCCCCGTCGTCATCCGTACGACCGAGGACATGTTGCGCCTCGTTCCCGACCAATTGCGCGAGGCTGCCGCCTCCGTCGGCATGCCGCGTGCCGTCATGATCCGGCACGTCGCCTACAAGGCTGCAAAGGCCGGGATCCTTACGGGTGTCCTGCTCGCCATCGCGCGGATCAGCGGCGAGACGGCGCCGCTATTGTTCACGGCGCTGAACAACCAGTTCATGAATTTGAACATCCTCGAGCCGATGGCCAGCCTGCCCGCGGTCATTTTTCAATTCGCCCTATCACCCTATGCCGATTGGCAGCGTCTCGCCTGGACCGGGGCGATGCTCGTCACGTTCGCCGTGCTTGCACTTAGTATTATCGCGCGCTCGATCGGCCAAAAAGGATCTCAGTCATGAGTGCCATGCACGCTCTTGATCAGCGTAATGCATCTATCATCGCAAACCCCTCGCCCGAGCGGATCACGGTGAAGAACTTGAACTTCTTTTACGGCCAATCGCGCGCCTTGAAGGACATTTCTCTGCCGCTTTACACAAATCGTGTAACGGCCTTTATCGGTCCATCCGGTTGCGGAAAGTCGACACTGTTACGCGTGCTTAATCGCATGTACGACTTGTACCCGAACCAACGGGCCGAGGGCGAAGTGCTGCTCGATGGCGCCAACATCCTCTCGCCAGGCTTGGATCTCAATCTGCTCCGCGCACGGGTCGGCATGGTGTTCCAGAAGCCGACGCCGTTTCCCATGTCGATCTACGACAACATTGCCTTCGGCATCGGCCTGTATGAGAAACTGACGAAAGCCGACATGGCCATCCGCGTCGAGGAGGCGCTCACGCGGGCAGCTTTGTGGGGCGAGGTGAAAGACAAGCTCATGGCCAGCGGACAGAGTCTCTCAGGCGGGCAGCAGCAGCGGCTGTGTATCGCGCGCACCGTTGCCATCAAACCCGAGGTCATCTTGCTGGACGAGCCCTGCTCGGCGCTCGATCCGATTTCTACCGCTCGCATCGAAGAGTTGATCGAGGAACTCAAGGCCGACTACACGATCGCCATCGTCACGCACAACATGCAGCAAGCGTCGCGCACGTCCGACCACACGGCGTTCATGTACCTTGGAGAATTGATCGAGTTCGGCCCAACTGGCCAGATGTTCACCAATCCCCGCAACCCGCGCACACAGGACTACATCACAGGCCGCTTCGGCTGATCACAAGTGATGATCTGCGTACGTTTTCGGAACGAGAAATTTTATGCCGCACATCGTTGCATCCTTCGACGCCGAACTCCAAAAGCTGAGAACCCTCGTCGTCGACATGGGCGCGACCGTGGTTCGTCAACTTGAAGACGCAACGGAGGCGTTTCGAAATCGCGATCTAGCGTTGGCGAGAAGGGTCGCCGCCGGGGACAAGGCTGTCGATGCGCTGCAGAGGCGCATCGAGGATCACGTCATCGCCACGATCGCAAAACGGCAACCTCTGGCCATCGATCTCAGGGAAACAATCACGACGCTGAAGATCGCGACAGACCTTGAGCGCATGGGTGATCTTGCCAAGAACAACGCCAAGCGCGTCATTTTCATGAGCGAGCAAGGGCAGCCGATCGGCGCCGGTGTCAATCTCGATACGCTCAGCAAACGCACACACGAACAGGTATCGCGGGTCATGCTTGCCTACGCAAGCCGCAATACCGAGCTGGCGCTGGAGGTGTGGGAAAGCGATGGAGAAATCGATACCCTGCATACGGCGCTGTTTCGCGAGCTCCTCACTTACATGATGGAGGATCCGCGCAGTATAGGCTACTGCACGCACCTGCTGTTTTGTTCGAAGAATCTCGAACGTATCGGTGACCACGCCACCAACATCGCCGAAAACATCCACTACGTGGCAACTGGCGAGTTCCTCTCCGGCGACCGGCCAAAGGGTCCGAATCCGAGCAACATCCAACCCAACGCTCCGGAGGAGTGATCATGCCTCTCGCGCGAACAGCCAGCCGCTGAGACTAGCGGCGGCTGCAGCCCCTGCTAGCTGCGCCACGATAAAGGGTAATACACCACCCGGCGCGATCCCGGCGAAGGTGTCCGTCAGGGCGCGAGCGATCGTCACGGCGGGATTGGCGAACGAGGTTGACGCGGTAAACCAATATGCGGCGACGATGTAGAGTCCAACAGCGGTCGGCACGAACTCTGGCCGAAAGCGCAGGCAGCCGAAGATTGTGATCAGCAGGCCGAATGCGGCAACGAACTCCGAAAGCCATTGCGCAGGCCCGCTGCGAACCGTTGCCGACAACTGCAACATCGGCACGTCGAACATAGCGTGCGCGAGCCACGTGCCGGCGCAACCTCCGGCGATCTGAGCCAGGACGTACTGGAGGGTCACGGCTCCGGGAACGCTGCTGCGGCTTTGCATCACGATACTGACAGCGGGATTGAAGTGAGCACCCGACAGCGGCCCGAGGATGGTAATCAGGACGACTAGAATGGCGCCTGTCGGAATCGTATTGCCGAGCAGGGCTACGGCGATATTCGACGGCGACAGCTTCGCCGCCATGATGCCGGACCCAACAACTGTCGCCACGAGCAGCATCGTGCCGAGCGCTTCCGCAGCAAGGCGCCGATTGAGCGAAACACCGCTCACGCCGTTACCCGCTTGCCAGCAGCATCCAGGAGAATTTCGCCGTCTTCCTTCTGAAATGCAGCCGTTGGCGGTGGTGGCAAAAGATCGAGTACTACCTCTGAAGGCCGGCATAATCTGACCCCCTTTGGCGCGACGACAATCGGACGGTTCATCAAGATGGGATGCGCCAGCATGGCTTGGATTAGTTGCTCGTCAGCCAGCGATTTGTCGCCGAGGCCGAGTTCGGCAAAGGGCGTGCCCCTTTCGCGTAGGAGATCGCGTACCGGAATGCCCATCCGCTTGATCAGTTCCAGAAGCATCGCAAGCGACGGCGGTGTTCTCAAATAATCGATGACATGCGGTTCGATCCCGCAATGCCGGATCAGCGCCAAGGTGTTGCGCGACGTGCCGCAATTTGGATTATGGTAGATGATGACATCCATGGTCTATTTCTCACCGAAGACATAGCCGCCGCCGCGCACGGTGCGTATGGGGTCTGACTCGTCGCCGTGGATCAACGCTTTGCGCAGACGGCCGATATGGACGTCGACGGTGCGCTCGTCGATGTCGCCGTCGCGGCCCCACACGCCGTCGATCAGTTGCTGGCGGGTCAACACGCGACCCCGATTTTCGAGCATGTGGAGAACCAACTTGAACTCTGTTGGGCCGAGCCGCAGATCACGGCTCCCTCGCGTTACCCGGTGGGCAGCACGGTCGAGGGTGATATCTTCATACGTCAACACATCGGCGACGAGATCGGGCGCAGCACGGCGCAGCAATGCCTTGACGCGTGCCAAAACTTCGTTGATCGAGAACGGCTTGACCACGTAGTCATCCGCGCCGGTCGAAAGTCCGCGGATACGGTCCGCCTCCTCTCCACGTGCTGTCAGCATGATCACAGGTAGGTTGCGCGTTTCCGGCCGCTGGCGGATGCGCCGGCACAGTTCGATGCCGCTGATCTCCGGTAGCATCCAATCCAGCAGGACGAGATCGAAACGTTCCTCAGCGAATGCCTCGTCGGCGGCAGGACCGCTCATGGCGACGCGCACGGCAAAACCTGCTGCTTCGAGATTGTAGCGAAGCAGCTCAACCAGCGCGCTTTCATCCTCGACGATGAGGATCTTTGGCATTCGTTCACCGTGCCGGCCGCACGCCTTCTGAGTTGGTGTTTGCACTTTGGGCGAGCGTACTGGTTTCGTCACCTTTCGGACGGTCGCCATGCGGCAACACGCCATGAACGAGATAGTGGATGTTCTCGGCGATGTTGGTGGTGTGGTCGCCGATCCGTTCGATGTTCTTGGCGCCAAACAACAGATGCGTGCCCATGGCAATGTTGCGTGGATCTTCGATCATGTAGGTGAGCGTTTCGCGGAATAGAGAATTGTACAGAAGGTCGATACGCGCATCGTCGTACCAGACCGCCATGGCCTTGTCCGCGTCGCGCGCAGCATAGGCGTCGAGTACATCCTTCAATTGTCCAAGCGCGTGTTCCGTCATGTGGCCGAGGCCGGTCAGCAGCGACTTCGGCGGTGTCTGGTGCGCAACAGCGATGGCGCGCTTGGCGATGTTCTTGGCGAGATCGCCGATGCGCTCGAGATCGCTCGCGATCTTGATGACCGTCATGACATGACGCAGATCGTTGGCCATCGGCTGACGGCGCGCTATCATGCGGATAGCCTGATCCTGCAACGTGCGTTCCAAGTCATCAATCGCCTTATCGCTCGCTACGGCGGCGGCAGCGCGCTTGGGGTCGCGCCGTTCGAGGGCGGCGAAGGCATTGGTCAGCATTTGCTCGCAATGACCACCGATCTCGGCGATCGTTCGATCGAGCGCGGTGAGATCCGCGTCGTAGGACGTGACGATGTGGCTAGGCATGAGGCTCGATCCTCTTGGTTTCGACCTCGATTATGACACGGACATTGCCGATTTATGACAGGAGGTCACGCCACAGTCAGGCAAGACGCTCCGGAACCGGAAATACCAGCGAAAACGTCGACCCTTGGCCCGGGGTGGATTGTATCTCGACGCGCCCGCCATGACGGGTGGCGATGTGCTTGACGATGGCGAGGCCGAGGCCGGTGCCGCCCTTTTCGCGGCTCGCTTTCGTGTTCACCCGGTAAAAGCGTTCCGTTAGTCTCGGCAGGTGTTCAGCCGCGATACCATGACCGTCATCGACGACGCTGAGGCGCGCGACCGTCATGCCGCTGCGATCCCGCGCTCGTGCCGTTCGAACCACAACCCGTCCACCGGAACGGCCATACTTGAGTGCATTTTGCACGAGGTTCTGGGCGGCTTGTAAGAGTTCGTCGTGGTCGCCGGGGATGTTTATGGCGTATTGAGCCAGTTCAAGATCCAGCGTTGCCCCCTCCTTCTTTGCTGCGGGAGTAGCCAACCTGAAGGCTTCCCAGGCGAGATGGTTGAGATCGACCACCGTGACTGGCGGTAGATGCGCTCGCATTTCGACGCGACTCAATACCAGCAAGTCGTCGATGAGCCGGGTCATGCGTTGCGCCTGCTCGGACATGATACCCAGAAACCGTTCACGCGCGACGGGATCGTTCTTGGCCGGACCACGCAGGGTTTCGATAAAACCCAAAACGGCGGCCAGAGGTGTGCGGAGCTCGTGACTAGCGTTGGCGACAAACTCCATGCGCATGCGCGCAAGCGCCTCCCGCTCGCTGATGTCCTGCAAGATCACCAGCAGGGCCGGCGTGCTTGATCCCAATCCGAAGCCGGTCAATCTGGAGATAGCCCCGTCGAGATGCCGGTGCGCTGGCGATTTGAGCACAATCTGAAAGTTCGCGCCCGCTCCGCTCGCCGCAACGGTCTTTACTGCACTAACAAGTTCGGGTTGCCGCGCCGTGCGGTTAATATGCTCGCCGATAAAGAGTTGGCCAAAGACGTCCTGTGCGGCAGCGTTGGCAGCGATCAATATACCTTGCGCATCCAGAATGAGCGCCGCGTCGGGCAACGCGTCGATTAACGAGCGCGGACCATCGAGAGCGTCGGCTGGCAGCGACAGGCCGGAGGCTAATTCACGTCGATGAGCCGTGTCAGGACTCTCGCGATCTAGCTTCGACGGTTGAATCCGCGCGAGCAGCCCGGTCAATGATGAACGCAAAAGCCGATACATGCGAAGTCGGAACCGTATCGTTGGGCAATGTGGCTTCACCATTGATAACACAGTGGCGGTGTTATGTTGGCGAAGGATTGGTATGCAATCTCGAATATAGGCGAGCGACGAGCCTAGCGGCGAATCCCGGCAAGCGGCCGCTTATGAGATGACTAGTGTTGAACTGGCGATCTGCTTCGCCAGTTTTGGGGCTCGCGATGTCCGCCTCACGGTTTTGCCGGCGCTGTTGTAATAGGTGCAGCCGTGGGCGACGGAGTGCCAAAATTGGGCGGCGGCGAATTGATGCCGTTTTGTAGTCCTGGTATCGTTGGCACCTCAATTTCCATGTTCTGATCCACTTTGACAGGCGCATCAAGCAACATTGTTACCGAGCCTGGCCATGCGATCAAGATCGCAACCAAGATCAGTTGGAGGACGATCCAGGGGATCGCGCCCCGGTAGATGTCTGAGCTCTTGATTTCGGGCGGCGCGATGCCACGAAGATAAAAAAGCGCGAAACCAAACGGTGATGCATGAACGAAGTTTGAATATTGGCGCAAATCAAGACACCGAACCAAACCAAGTCGATGTTGAGCTTCTGCACTACTGGTACAAGCATCGGAATAATGATGAAAGCGATCTCGAAGAAGTCGAGGAAAAAGGCCGCTACAAAGATGAAAATATTGACGAAGATTAGAAATCCGACCTGCCCGCCGGGAAGATGTGACAACAACCCCTGCAACCATTCTCCGCCGCCCACTCCCTGAAAGACGAGACTGAATACGCGCGCGCCCATCAGAATGAATATGACCATCGCGGTCAGGCGCATGGTGCTGGCCATGCCCTGATATAGTAGATCCCAAGTCAGTGTCCGCTTTGCTGCGGCAAGGACGATGGAGCCAACGGCCCCCATCGCCCCAGCTTCGGTGGGCGTCGCGAGGCCTAGAAACATGGTGCCTAAAACCAGGAAAATGAGGACCGCTGACGGGATGATACCCCACAGTGATTTCTTGACCAGCGCCCAACCTTTAAGCGTTCTGGCTTCGAGCGGAATCCCTGGAACGTCGTTGGGCCAGAAGACACTTACGATGAACACCCACCCCATAAATAAAATCAACTGGATGACGCTTGGTATCGTAGCGCCAATATACATGTCGCCGACGGACTTGCCGAGCACGTCAGCTAGCACGACCAGCACCAAGGACGGGGGAATCAACTGGGTGATGGTACCCGAGGCAGCAATGACCCCCGTTGCGTGACGCATGTTGTAACCATACCTTGCCATCACGGGCAGAGATATGATGCCCATGGCGATGACGGATGCCGCTACGGTTCCGGTGATTGCTCCCAAGATAGCGCCAACGATGATAACGGCGTACGACAGGCCACCGCGAACGGGCCCGAATAGCTGGCCGATGCTGTCAAGAAGATCCTCGGCTAAGCCGCAACGTTCGAGCACTGCACCCATGAACGTAAAGAAGGGAATTGCCAGCAGAAGTTCATTCGTCATGACGTTGTAGAGCTGGTACTTCAAATTTCCCATAAAGGCAGGTGGAAACAGGCCGAATTGAATACCAAAAATTGAAAAGAACAAACCCACAGCCGCTAGAGAAAACGCGGCTGGATATCCAATGATGAGAAATACAATCAGACCACCGAACATAAGCGGTGCCATAATTGTCTGCAGATCATGGATTTTCATGCTGTTGCCGAGCTTGAATATGCTCCAAAATGCGAAGGCAATGCAGGCGAACGCGAGCAGGAACTTAATCCCAAGAGGAATCCCGGGTCGCTCGGGAGAGGCTTGAATACTCATTGCAGCGGCCTCTCGTAGCGACTGCCTTCGAGCGTGTAGCCCTGCAGCCGAGCCATGGCTTTTATGATCTCTGAAAGGCCCTGCAAGGCTAGTAATGCAAAGCCAATCGGCAAAATTAGTTTGACTGGCCAACGCACAAGACCGCCAGCATTCGACGATGCTTCATTCAGCCTCCAAGCTTCGAGGAACCACGGCCACGTGTCGTACATCAAGAACAGCGTGAAGGGCATCAGGAAGACGATGCCGCCCAGGAAATCGATCCAATCGCGGGCATTGTCCGAGACAGAGCCATAAAGCAGGTCAACGCGCACATGCTCGTTTCTCTTCAACGTGTAAGCCGCGCCAAACATCACCATCCCGGCAAACATGTACCACTGCAATTCGAGGGCTGCGTTGGTGACGATGTGTGTCCCGAGAAAGTCGCGGACGCGATCTGGAAGGTAGTTCAAAAGATAGCGAAGGATCGCATTGCCGGCACTGACCACGCACGTCAGCAACACCAACCAATTTGCGACTATGGCCACTTTCTCATTGGCCCAATCGGTGCTGCGACTGAACGCAAGTAGCGCATTCATGCCGTGTCAGCCACATGTGTTGTTGTTTTCATTGTGCCCCACCCTTCGGCCGGGTTTACCAGCCGGAGTTCAAGTCTTCTTGCGCGGCCCTCGCCCCAGCCAACGCACGTATCAATATGCCGGCAGGGTTCGAAGCGCAAATGCAAAAAGGCTGGGCCGCGTGAAGGCTGGAGTTTCGAGTTGACGCTCAGTACCCAGTTTTGATGCCGCCACGCGGCAGTGAAGGAAAACGTCCCGCTTCGGCCTGATCCGGCGCTCGGTCAAGCATCATCTTTACCCTGCGTGCTCTCTGCTTCTTCGCGCGTCGCGCGTTCCACAGTCACACTCAGGCGTTGATACGCGCCTAGTCCGACCAGCAAGGCAACTCCCGCGAAAATCAACAGTGCGGGGTAAACCAGATCACTTACGCGCTCGCGTGCTGCTTTGAAGGTGACTACAGTCGCCTCAAGAAGCGTAGCGATGATTATAGTGGCTACGATTCGCGTAAGGCTTCGGCGCGCTTCACCGGCGTGGCGCATTTCGCGTTCGCGTATGACCTCTTCGTCGATCAGGTACTTCGATACATCGAAGACCGCAATCGCGATAACGAGGTATCCAATGGCGTCCAAGATGGCGAAGTCAAGCCGCTGCTCGGGCCGCACAACGCCCACGGCGGCGTACACTACAAGTGCCGCAGCCATCGCAGCCAGCATGAAACCGGCGGCTGCGAAGAGAATCCGTGAAAGAAGCGCCATGTAAGCTCCAAACAAAAAGAAACACCGAATAAAGCGTAACGAAAAATTCGATGGTGTGCGAGTTGTTCCGATCGCGACAACCGAAGCTCGATCCTGGGCGGTAGTGCTACTGAACGCGATAGGGGACCGAACACGAACCGCAACGGCGGCAAGCTCGTGGTCGACAGGAGCGATCAGGGCCGCGACAGGCTCGGTAACCACGATGTGTCCGTGAACCTTGCGGCGTTCACCAGTTGACGTCGGCCGCTGAAAGCGGACAAAAGCGCAAAATTGTGGTCTGGGAACCAAATTCATCGAATGGGCATTGCACCCTTGGCGGCATGTCTCCGCCTTCAGTGTCGTTCGTGGAGACCCTTAATGCTCGCCTGCGATAGCTCCCCGAAATCCATGCCTTTTAAAAAAGTCAGCTCCGGGGCTGTTAGAGAAGCCATTCCAGTCGACAGCCTGATCAGGCAGCACTCAAACATTACTCGTACACGGTCAATCCTGCCGGTCGCAATCGGCGCGCTCGCGGTTTCGGTTGCCGGTGGGCTCGTTTTTGCGACTGTCGGCTTCGGTACGCTTTCTACGCACATGGCGCATCACATCGCGCTGATGAATGTATTTGCACCTCTTGTTGCGATATTCCTCGCTGACCGCGCGCGCCTGCGACTGGAGGGCGTGAACCGGACAGGTGGCGTTCACGAGCTTTGGTTTGCTGCCGCAGTGCAGCTGATCGTGCTGTGGGCCTGGCACCTCCCCGCGGCGCAACGCTGGGGCATGGATTCCGGGGCCGGGCAACTCGTCATGCACGCTTCTTTGCTTATATCGGCAGTTGTCTTTTGGACGATGGTATTGGCCCTGGCAGGCAGCCGACGCTGGCAAGCAATTCTCGCGTTGCTCGTAACCGGGAAGCTTGCTTGTTTGCTCGGAAGCCTTTTGATCTTCGCGCCCCGGCTCCTTTACACGGCAGCGGAGCATAGCCACCCCGCGATGCATATGGCGGGGCTCCTCACGGTTGCCGACCAGCAACTGGCCGGTCTGCTGATGGTCGTGGCCTGCCCACTTAGCTATCTGGTCAGCGGCGTTGTCATTGCTTCTCAAATGATAAATGAACTCGAGCGCCGTCCGTCCGCCGAGTTTGAGCGGCAGCCTCTATCGCCTGTTGGACGATAACCCCATGGTCTCGCGCTCCCGAGTTCTGGATATCATCAGAATATTGGGCGCAGGTCTGGCCGTACTAGGCACGGCTGGGCTACTGTTTGCGTGGTCAGGGCTCTACAGTGTTGCCGCTAGTAGAGGACATTGGCCTGTCGTGGAATGGTTTCTCGCCTTCGGAATGCGGCAATCGGTGGAGACCCATATCATCGGCATCAAGGCGCCTCTCCTTGACGATCCCGATCTCGTGCGCCTGGGCGCCGGGCATTTTCATGCGGGCTGCGCTTATTGCCATGGGTCGCCGGGCACGCCGATCAGCCCGATCGCCAAACAGATGTTGCCATCTCCGCCAGAACTGTCGAAGGCCGCGAATGACTGGGAGCCAAAGGAGCTCTTCTGGATCGTGAAGCACGGCCTCAAGTACACTGGGATGCCAGGCTGGGTCGCACTCGAACGTGACGATGAGGTTTGGGCCGTCGTGGCGTTTTTGCGGAAACTGCCCAGCCTCGATGTGACCAGCTATCGCAATCTTGCCTTGGGAGGGGTGAGTCTGGCGGCCCAATCCGGGCTTGAAATCGCAACCGCTCAATCGGCATATGAGGTTGTTGGCGCCTGCGCACGCTGTCACGGCGCCGAGGGACAGGGACCTCTGAGCAGCCGCGTGCCGGTGCTTCATGGCCAAACGGCCGAGTATCTCGCCTTGGCTTTGAACTCGTATGCCGCCGGTCGCCGGAAGAGCGGCATCATGCAGCCAGTTGCGTCTGACCTGACCGGAGATGAGGTACGAAAAGTCGCCGCGTACTACGCCGGTCTGACTGCGCCTACCACGGCAAAACCGAAATTGGAGGTTGACGCCGCGGCGGTCGAGAAAGGACGTGCACTGGCGGTTGATGGGGTTTCGGCCGCGGGTATTCCGCCCTGCCTAGCCTGCCATGCACCACAAGCTTTGGCGACCTACCCGCGGCTTGCCGGACAGCATGCCGACTATATGGCCAACCAATTGCGTCTTTGGAAGCAAGGTCTGAAAGCGGGGACCGATAATGCGGCGATCATGGCGCCGATCGCGCAGCGGTTGAGCGATCGCCAAATCGATGAGGTTTCGGCGTACTTCAACAGTGTCGCTTCGGCGACCGGGGTTGGGGCGTCACGCCAATGACGAAAAATCGGATCATCGTTGGCGTGTTCGTTTCTGGCGTCCTGATTGGTGGTTGCAAAGACGTGCAATCGGTCCTGGTTCCCAAGGGGCCTGGCGCCGCTCAGATCGCGCAACTCAGCTGGATTATGTTTGCGTTTGCCGCGGTCGTTCTGATAATTGTCGTAGTCGCAAGTTGGTTCGCGATCCGGGGCTCGGACGCGGTACGCGCGCGATTGGCGGCAACAACGGCGGTCCTTGTAGGCGGAGCAGCTTTTCCGGTTCTGACGCTAACGGTGTTGCTCGGCTATGGCGTATGGCTCACTCATGCGAACGTTCGACCGCCCGGCGATGAAAATGCCGTTCGTATCGAGGTTGTGGGCGAGCAGTGGTGGTGGCGTGTTGCTTATCCGCAGCCTGATGGACGATCCGTGGCAAGCGCCAATGAGATTCGCATCCCTGCGGGTAGGGCGGTCGATTTTGTCCTTACGTCGACCGACGTCATCCACAGTTTCTGGGTGCCAAATCTCGGCGGCAAAGTGGACATGATTCCTGGTCGCACAACACAACTTCGCCTCGTGGCTGACCAACCTGATGTCTTCCGGGGGCAGTGTGCCGAGTTCTGCGGCGGTCCGCACGCCCTGATGGCGTTTGAAGTCGTCGCCATGAACGCCGTTGGCTTCGATGCGTGGATCACCGCACAAAGCGCGCCGGCCGCGGAACCTACAACGCCGGAGGCCCAAAGAGGTAAAGAACTTTTTATTGCTGCTGGTTGTGGCGGGTGCCACGCTGTGCGCGGCACCGAAGCGACGGGGACCATCGGGCCGGATCTGACCCACATCGGCTCGCGGCGCTCGGTTGGCATTGACACGCTGCCCGTGACGCAAGCCAATCTTGCCCGTTTCATTGTCGAGGGTCAGCACGTCAAGCCCGGAAACCGGATGCCGCCGTTCCGCATTTTTGCCGAGGCCGAGCTCGATGCCCTCACGACCTATCTCGCCGGACTGAGGTAAGCCCATGGTGGTATCGGAAAAGGCCGCGGAGCCACAACCCACACTGCCGCACACCGCGCCGCGGCCGGCGGGGGAACTGGAGACGCTCGAAAGAATTTGGGCGCTGCCGCAGGGTTGGCGTATTCTGACTGCCGTCAACAACACCGCGGTCGGCTATTTCTACATCGCCACCGCATTTCTGTTCTTCCTGCTCGCCGGCATTTTGGCGCTGCTCATGCGCACCCAGCTGGCAGTGCCAAGCAACACCTTTCTGAGCCAAGGGACCTATAATCAGATCTTCACCATGCACGGCACGGTGATGATGTTCCTGTTCGCCGTGCCGGCCGTCGAAGCGATGGGAATGCTGCTGCTGCCGCAGATGCTGGGCGCACGAGACCTGCCATTTCCTCGCCTGGGCGCCTATGCATTCTGGGCGTATTTCGTCGGTGGCTCGGTGTTCTTCACAACCTTGTTCTTCGATCTTGCTCCATCGGGCGGCTGGTTCATGTATCCGCCGTTGACCAACTCGCAATATTCCCCAGGCATGGGCGCCGACTTCTGGCTTCTGGGCATTGGCTTCATTGAAATCTCCGCGATCGCCGGCGCTATCGAGATCATCGTCGGGGTGTTGCGCACCCGGGCGCCCGGCATGTCGCTCGACAAAATGCCGATATTCGCATGGACGATGCTGATCTTCGCCGGCATGATCGTCTTCGCCTTTCCCGCCGTCATACTCGCCACCATGATGCTTGAGTTGGAGCGCGCGTTCGGGTGGCCATTCTTCGCCCCGCAACAGGGCGGCGACGCGCTGCTCTGGCAACACCTTTTCTGGTTTTTCGGACATCCCGAGGTCTACATCATCTTCCTGCCAGCCGCCGGCATGGTCTCGATGATCGTGCCGACCATGGCTCGCGCGCCGCTCGTGGCCTACAATTTGATCGTTGTCGCCCTCATTGCCACTGGCTTCTTCTCCTTCGGCCTATGGGTGCACCACATGTTCGCCACCGGCATTCCCAACATGTCACTCGCCTTCTTTTCGGCAGCAAGCATGGCGGTGGCTGTACCGAGCGGCATTCAAGTGTTCGCCTGGATCGCTACCTTTGCATCTGGCCGCCTGCAGATGACCACGCCATCGTTGTTCGTACTCGGCTTCCTGTTCATCTTTACGCTCGGCGGGCTCACCGGCGTGATGGTGGCCATGGTGCCGTTCGATTGGCAGGTACACGACACGTACTTCGTGGTGGCCCATTTTCACTATGTGCTGGTCGGCGGAATGGTCTTCCCGCTATTCGCCGCATTCTACTATTGGGCGCCTGCGTTCAGCCGGCGCGTCCTGTCGGAACGTCTCGGTAGATGGGCGTTCTGGCTGATGTTCATCGGCTTCAACGTAGCGTTCTTCTCCATGCATCTCACCGGTCTGTGGGGCATGCCGCGAAGGGTCTACACCTATCCGGCCGAAATGGGGTGGGGCGCCTTGAACATGATCTCCACGATTGGCGCCTTTATGATCGCGGCCGGAGTGCTCGTGTTTCTGTGGGATTTGGTAAGCAACCTGCGGCCGACTTTGGTGGACGGCGCGGGCAACGTGTGGAAGGCCGGCACGCTGGATTGGCTACAGAGCGGCCTCTATGGCCCGCGCAGCATTCCGCACATTTCGAGTCGCAATCCTCTGTGGGATCAGCCGAAGTTGGAGGATCACGTAGTCGAGGGCCGCTTTTATCTGCCGGATGCACCGACGGGCTTCCGTGAGACGATCGTCACTTCGCCGATCGAGGCCGGCCCGCAATATGTGCTGCGCCTTCCAGGCCCAAGCTGGACACCGTTCCTGGGAGCGGTATTCACCGCGGCGTTCTTCATGCTGCTCACGGTCAAGTTAGTCATACTCGCTTTCTCGTGCGGTGCACTTGCGATTGTGATGATCCTTATCTGGATGTGGGACAGCGATCCCGAACCCACGGCGGCGGTCCATATCGGCGCCGGCATCAAGTTGCCCACCTATGTGTCCGGACGCATGTCACATTCTTGGTTGGCCATGGTGGTGTTGCTGCTGGTCGCCAGCTCTCTCTATCTGGCCTTCGTGTTTTCATATCTGTACTTGTGGACGGTAGCGCCGCAGAACTGGCCCCAGTCGACCGGGCAGACGCTACCGCCGGTCGTTTTCACCTCCGGGGCTTTGTTGGTCGTCAGCAGCGCCGCAATGATCGGAGCGAGCTATGAACTATCGATGCTTAAAATTCGACGGACGCGCCTCGCCGTACTCCTCCTCGTTGCTCTAATCGCAGTCGCTGCCTCGCTCAGCGTTGAGGTTCTTGGTCATTGGCAAACGGGCCTTCGGCCAGCCACCAGCGGCTACGCAGCCATGGTCTTCATGGCGGCGGTCCTACAACTCGAACTTGTCATTGCCTTGCTGGTCATGATGCTGTTTTTGGTGATGCGCGTGCTCACCGGCCGGGTGGATGCCCTGACGGTTCAGACCCTGGGTCTGCTCGTGTCTGCCGGCGCTGGATGACTGACGCTCTTTCGTACGTGTCGGCATGAAGGAATGCGGTGTCTGGTGTGCGCGCCGCAGCTCACTCCGGCG
>JANOOW010000562.1:0-1521 GCA_031421555.1 Hyphomicrobiaceae bacterium
CCGGCCACCAGTCGCGCGATAGCCACTTCGGCTTAGCCGCTGCCTTGATGGCAGGTGCCACCTATGAGTTCGCGCCCGGCGTGCTCGTCGATGGCGGCTACCGCATGACTTGGGAAGGCGGCAATTCCACACTCAAGGTCAGCGGCGATACATTCACCGCCGGTGCGCGTTTGGATCACGAAATCCGCGCCGGTGTGCGCTGGAACGTCTGGTAAGCAGACAGGCTGTCGGACGCAATGGCTACAAGAACGGGGCGGTCCTTGCGGGCCGCCCCAAACGTTTGCGGCTCTTGGCTCAGCGGTCAGTGCCCGAGGACGGCCAGCAACAGCAATGCGACGATGTTGGTAATCTTGATCATCGGGTTGACGGCTGGACCAGCCGTATCCTTGTAGGGATCGCCGACCGTGTCACCGGTGACCGAGGCTTTATGAGCTTCGGACCCCTTCATGTGGCGCTTGCCGTCCTTGTCGACGAAGCCGTCCTCGAAGGACTTCTTGGCGTTGTCCCAGGCGCCACCGCCCGAGGTCATCGAGATCGCAACGAAGAGGCCGTTGACGATGACGCCGAGCAGCATGGCTCCGAGGGCGGCAAAGGCCTGACCCGGACCTGCGATCCACTTGATGACGAAGAAGCAGACGATCGGCGACAGGACCGGCAGGAGTGAGGGGATGATCATCTCGCGGATGGCAGCCACAGTCAGCATGTCGACAGCGCGCGCGTAGTCCGGCTTCTCGGTGCCTTTCATGATGCCGGGCTTTTCCTTGAACTGCCGGCGGACCTCCTCGACGATCGAGGACGCTGCGCGGCCGACGGCCGTCATCGCGATACCGCCGAAGAGGTAAGGCAGCAGGCCACCGAACAGCAGGCCGACAACGACGTACGGGTTCGACAGCGAAAAGTCGACGACGAGGTTGTGGAAGATCGACGTCGGTTTGTCCTTGGCCAGTTCGATGAAGTGGGCCAGGTCCTCGTTGTAGGCGGCGAACAGCACGAGAGCACCGAGACCGGCGGAGCCGATCGCGTAGCCCTTGGTGACGGCCTTGGTCGTGTTGCCGACTGCGTCGAGGGCGTCGGTGGTCTTGCGGATCTCTTTCGGCAGGCCCGCCATTTCGGCGATACCACCGGCGTTATCGGTGACGGGACCGAAGGCATCGAGTGCGACGACGAAGCCCGCCAAGGCCAGCATGCTCGACACGGCGATGGCGATACCGAAGAGGCCGGCGAGTTTGAACGTCGCGATGATGCCCGCGATGATGATCAACGCCGGCAGCGCGGTCGACTCGAGCGAGACGGCGAGGCCCTGGATGACGTTGGTGCCGTGCCCGGTCACCGACGCCTGGCTGATCGAGCGGACCGGCCGGTAGCCGATGCCGGTGTAGTACTCGGTGACGACGATGATCGCCGCGGTGATCAGCAGGCCGACGACGCCGCAGAGGAAGAGGTCCCAGCCCGTGAAGGTGAGGCCGCGTGCGGTGAATTTCGTCGACATGCCAAGCAGGCGCTCGGTCAAGGGATAAAGAC
>JANOOW010000563.1:0-4260 GCA_031421555.1 Hyphomicrobiaceae bacterium
GGCACATGCGCGACAATACGAACCCGGTAAGCGAGCTGCTGCTCTGTCTTGGAGGCCCAATTATCTGGGCCGTACATTTCTTTGTCATGTATGGTGCCAGCACACTGGCCTGTCTCAATAGCTCGGCACGCCACAGCACGCCGTTTTTTGTCTTCGCCTTCTCGCTCACATTGGTAGCCATTTTCGCAGTGCTCGGTTTGACCGCATGGCAAGTCGCGCGAGCTAGCCACCGGGAAACCTCCGGCGATCAGACCGATGGACGCCGATTTCTGCGTACGATTTCGATCTTACTGGGATCCGCTACCCTGTTGGCCATTGCCTGGGCGACGCTGCCTCTGCTCATGCTGCCTTCTTGCTCGTCGCAGGCAGTGTAGGTTGCATGAGGTTGTGTCCGCGACGCCTTCGGCGAGTGGGTCCCGGACTCCAAGCAGCACATCCTTGCCGCGCTGCTATCCGACCTCATCGTCAACGCGCTCTCCAAGCCTCGCCCACGCGACTATCTCGTCATCGATCATGAACCCACGGCCGATTGTGTAGGCCGTTTGAAGGCCGCCAGTTGGGGCAGCTAATGCGGCATCAGTAAAATCACCTGTATGATCCTGCAGGCCATCGGGCTTAACGAACTCGGCATTCGAAGCCCACAAACTGCGAAGTGCTCTCGCTCTGATCGCATCGGGAACACCCTGCGCCATGAACCGCGCGTAGTCCGAGTTGAAGTCGAGCGTGTCGAAGTCGACATCAGCAAAGTTTGCTTCGCCAAGCGCTGGAAGGCTGGCGGCTGTACAAGCTCTCTCTACGCTTTGCGAGTGATTGATTTTGCGTCGCGACCAACGCCGCGCAAACGGTTCGTTTTCGCGGTGCTGGACCTGCTCGCTAGTCATCTCAAACGCAGCGGATCGAGTTGAGAGCACCTCGTGAATTTTCCGCCAGAATCTAAGCATGGCCAACGCCCTCAACAGACTGGCGTTAACGCTTGCGGCGACAGAGCGTTCCCGTCGTTGATCCGGTGATCAACGGACTAGGTAATTCGATACTGGAAGAAAGCTAAATACGCTCGAACGCTGGGAACTGCCCTGCCGTAAGGAGTGTTACGGCTTGGTCCGCCGCAGAAGAGCGCCAAGATGCCTCCGCACATGCCCAAGACCAGCAAGCAAGCTCTCGTCGATCGGAGGGCTGTCGTGCTGAGTTCCGTCGTGATCGCGGCGCAGCCGCTCGCAGTCCCGGCAGTGGCAGCGAGCGGCGTCGAAGCCTCCAGTGGGCGCGACCTACAATTCACGGAAACTGAACACGTACGCCAATTCTACGCCAAGTGCAGGTTCTGATAGCGCTTGCCGCTAAGGAGGAGCGACCCCGATGCTTCGCAAGCGGAATAAGCAGCTTTCCTCCAAATCGCCCTCTGCTTCGGCATCCGAGGCGCTGCGACGCGTCGACGGCAGTGGCTTGTCAAGACGGCGCTTTCTACGCGAATCGGGGCTGACGACTATCACGGGACTTGGCGCGGCGGCGATGCTTTCCGGCACTCGGATCCGCCCCTCGACGGCGCAAACTGCACCACCAATCCCCTCTTCATCTCAACGCGTCAAAACCATCTGCCCTTTCTGTTCCGTCGGGTGCAGCATCTGGGCCGAGGTCGAGAATGGCGTGTGGACTGGTCAGGAGCCGGTGTTCGAAAGCATCATTAACATGGGTACGCACTGCGCGAAGGGTGCAGCCACCCGTGAACTCGCGCACGGCGAGCGTCGGCTGAAATACCCGACCAAGCTTGTGGACGGCAGGTGGACACGCATCACGTGGGATCGGGCGATCGAAGAGATCGGCGACAAGATCCTTGCAATTCGCGAGCAGTCAGGGCCCGACAGCGTTTTCTGGTGCGGATCGTCAAAGTTTTCCAACGAAGCTGCGTATTTGCATCGGAAGTTTATGGCCATGTGGGGTTCCAACAATGGGGACCACCAGGCCCGCATCTGCCATTCGACCACCGTTGCCGGCGTCGCCAGCACATTCGGTTATGGCGCGATGACCAACAGCTTTAACGACATACACAATTCCAAGGTGATCTTCCTGCTCGGCGGAAATCCAGCCGAGGCGCACCCGGTTTCAATGCTGCACCTTCTGCATGCCAAAGAAAGCGGCGCCAAGTTGATCGTGGTCGACCCGCGATTTACGCGGACGGCAGCCCATGCCGATGAGTATGTGCGCATCCGCTCGGGGACTGACGTCGCTTTTCTATGGGGCGTACTGCGCGAAATCCTCGTCAACGGTTGGGAAGAAAAGGACTATATCGCGAACCGCGTGTTTCGTTTCGAGGACATCCGCAAGGAAGTAGAGCCTTGGACCGTCGAGGAAACCGAGCGTGTCACGGGCATACCCGGCAGCCAAGTAAAGAAAGTTGCGCGGATGATCGCCGAGCGCAAACCCGGCACGCTGATCTGGTGCATGGGTCTGACTCAATCGAGCATAGGAGTGAATAAGGTCCGCGCCGCCTGTATTGTGCAACTCGCCCTAGGCAACATCGGCGTAGCGGGCGGTGGCGCCAACATCTTCCGCAGCCACGATAATGTGCAGGGCGCTACTGATATTGGATCGAACTCGGACACGCTGCCTGGATACTACGGCCTGTCGGCCGGTGCATGGCAGCACTGGGCTGGCGTATGGGAGGTCGACTATAAATGGCTGCTCTCCCGCTTCGCCAGCAAGGAGATGATGGAAAAGGAGGGCATCACGATCTCTCGCTGGCAGGATGGCGTGCTTGAGCCGCAACAGAACATCGACCAGCCCAATCCATTGCGCGCGATGATCTATTGGGGCCACTCCCCAAATTCGCAAAGCCGGGGCGCCGACTTGAAGAAAGCGATGGAGAAGCTGGACCTCTTGGTGGTCGTTGACCCGGTTCCGACAGCGACAGCGGTGATCGCGGACCGCCAGAACAATACCTACCTGTTGCCCGCCTGCTCGACGATGGAGAGTGCCGGCTCGGTTACGAATTCGCAACGAGCGGTGCAATGGCGCGAGAAGGTGATCGAGCCGATTTTCGAATCCAAGAGCGACTATGAGATTGCCTACCTGCTGGCAAGGAAACTCGGCTTCGGCGACGAGCTGGTCAAGAACATCAAACTTGAGAAAAACGAGCCGGTCGCGGAAGACATCACTCGTGAGTACAACCGCGGCACGTGGTCGATCGGTTACACCGGTCAAAGTCCCGAACGCCTCAAGCTGCACATGCGGCACCAAGACAAGTTCGATCCGACCACGTGCATTGGACTGAGCGATCCGGTCAAAGGCGAATATTACGGGTTGCCTTGACCCTGCTGGGGTACGCCTGCGCTCAAGCACCCCGGCACCCCTTTGCTTTACGACATCTCGAAGCCGGTGGCGCAGGGTGGTTTGCCGTTCCGGGCCGCATGGGGCATTGAGCACGAAGGCGTTTCGCTCCTTGCCGCAAACTCGGCTCCCAGTGGTTCGCCGGTCAAGGATGGCTACCCCGAGTTCAGTTATGCGATGCTGCAGAAGCTCGGTTGGGCAGGCGAGCTGACCGCTGAAGAAATGGAGTCGATTACGGCCGTCGCCCGCCGACTTCTCGCTTCGCACGAGGGCCCCGGCGGCACGGCGACGGACAAGGCTGGAAAGCCGCCCGGCGAGTCAAACACTCTGGCGCCGCCCGAAAATCAACGCAGTCTCGAAAAGGCGCCCGATAACGCTTCTTTGGGCCAAATGCGCACCGATCAAGCCCAGCAGGCCGGCGCCACGCAAGAGCCGCCACCTACACTCGCGGAATTGATCGCCAAGGTGAATTGGAAGACCGATTTATCAGGTGGCATCATTCGCGTTGCGATCGCCCACGGCATGGCCCCCTATGGCAACGGCAAGGCGCGCTGCTACGTATGGAATTATCCCGATCCCGCGCCCAAGCATCGCGAGCCGCTCTACACCGCGCGGCGCGATCTCTTGCCGAAATACGAGACGTACAAAGATCGCAAGCTCTGGCGGTTGCCGCAGCTCTACACCTCGATCCAAGCCAACGATTTCTCCGGCCAATACCCGCTAATCCTGACCTCCGGCAGACTGGTCGAATACGAAGGCGGCGGTGACGAGACGCGCGCCAACAAGTGGCTGGCAGAGCTTCAACAGCAGATGTTCGCCGAGATCAATCCGGCCGATGCCCTGCGTGCCGGCCTGCGCGAGGGGTCAATGATGTGGGTTGCCACTCCAGAAGGAGCGCGCGTTCGAGTGGCTGCGCAAATTACCAAGCGGGTGGGCGAG
>JANOOW010000564.1:0-8892 GCA_031421555.1 Hyphomicrobiaceae bacterium
CATCTTCGAGATGGTGCAGATCATGTAGAGCCCGGCAGCCTTCGAATGAACAGGGGCGCAGGCCGGATCGGGACGGCGATAGTCGGCGATGTCGAGGCGGATGCCACGCATCTTGGTGGCCGGATCGAACATCGACGGCCACACCCAGGTCGCGATCGCGGTATGAATCTTGTTGTGCTGCGCCGAGACCGCCATCATCTCGCTGCCACGCCAGGCTACCGGGCGGACGTACTGATCGCCACCGCCGTTGAGCTTGAGCACTTCGTCCTTGGCCGCATCGAGTTCTGCGACCGAATATGGGATCTCGAAATCCAGCAGCTGTGCAGACTTCTTGAATCTTTCAGAGTGCAGCGTCGTCTTGAAGATCTTGCCACCGTAAGCGCGCTCACCCTCGAACACGCAGGAGCCGTAGTGCAGACCGTGCGAGAGGACGTGCAGCTTGGCATCGCGCCACGGGATGACCTTGCCGTTCATCCAAATAAAGCCATCGCGATCGTCGAAGGGGATCAGCTCTGCCATCGGGTCTCCTCGGTCTACCGGGGCCAAAGGCTATAGCGGACCTACGCACCGGTCGTTTTTGCTTAGAAATTATGACTTGCCACGGGTAACAACCGCCTCCTAATTAGTCAACATGACTGACATAAATTCGACCGCCGAACAGATGGGCAGGCTTGGCGGTGGCCAAGATGTATCCGTCGACGCCGATATCGAGCGGTTGACCGCGGTGGTTGAGCTCATCTTCTTTGCCTACCGCGACTTCACGGGCGAGTCCGACGCAGTGCTCAAAGAGTTTGATTTCGGCCGCGCGCACCATCGCGTCTTGCACTTCGTTACATGGCGTCCCGGCTTGCGCGTGGCGGACCTTCTGGAGATCTTGAAGATAACCAAGCAGAGCCTTGCGCGCGTTCTGAAGCAGCTCGTCGACAGGGGTTTCATTCTGCAAGAAGCGGGCGAAGCCGACAGACGTGAGCGTCGTCTTTTCCCAACAGCCGACGGCCGCAAGCTTGCGGAACAGCTCCGCGCGCTGCAGACACGGCGGATTGCTGGCGCGCTGCGTGGGATCGCGCCGCCCTCGCGCACGGCGGCACTGCAGTTCCTCCTGGCATTGACCACGTCGGTCAATCGAGGCGCTATCGAACAATCGCTGGTCAGTGCCGGGGTTGACCTGCCGGAGCAGGTGAAGGCAACCGGCCTTAACAGGCTGCAAACAAAGTAGCGGGCCGCGGGCCTGCATCGATTACGAGGGGAAAACATGGCACTCGCTCCCGAACGGCCGCGATGCGATCCGCTACCCGATGATGCGCCGCACATACTTGTGGTCGACGACGATCATCGTATCCGCGAATTGCTGTCGCGCTATCTGGCCGAAAACGGTTTCAGGGTGACGCCGGCAAACGATGCAAATGCCGCGCGTGCTGCGATGCGCGGGCTCTCGTTCGACCTCGTTATTCTCGATGTAATGATGCCGGGTGAAAACGGAATTTCGCTGGCGCGCGACATGAAGCAGATGTCGAACGTGCCGATCTGCATGCTAACCGCCTTAGCCGACGCGGAACACCGGATCGAAGGCCTGGAAGCTGGCGTCGATGACTATCTGCCGAAGCCGTTCGAACCGCGTGAGCTGTTGCTTCGGCTGAAGAATATTCTGCGGCGGGGCCGGGTCGTCCAAGCCGCGGTCGACGAAATCATTATGGGTGAGTTCAGTTTTCACATCGCGCGAGGTGAGCTGAAACGCGGCGATGAGTCCATCAAGTTGACCGAGCGCGAGCGCGATTTGTTACGCCAATTCGCACAGCGCGCTGGCCTACCGGTTGCCCGCCATGAGCTCGCCGCCGACGAGAGCACCGGCAGCGAAAGGGCAATTGACGTGCAGATCAATCGCTTGCGGCGCAAGATCGAGACTGACCCCTCCAACCCCGTCTATCTGCAGACGGTACGCGGCAAGGGTTACATCCTCTACACGGACTGAGCAGGCAAAACGGAGCTGAGCACATCATGGTCGCTGCCCGCGATCCTTCACTCGATCGCACCCCTTCTCGCTGGTTGGAGATGAAGGAGCTTGGGCTACGGCTTAGAGGCAGCGCCGTGTCGATCCTCGGCGAACTCATTCCGAAGGGTCTATACGCGCGTGCGCTCATCATCATCATCGCGCCGATCGTATTGCTCGAAGGCGTGGTCGCGTTCGTATTCATGGAGCGGCACTGGAATGCGGTGACGCGGCGCTTGTCTGAGGCCACCGTGCGCGACGTTGCCGCGCTGATCGACGTATACCAGGATTATAGCCGCCAGGATGACTACGGACGGCTGATCGAGATGGCGCGTGATCGTCTCAATCTGTCGATGCAGGTGCTGCCGCCAGGCGATCTGCCGCCGGCTCAACCGCGTCCATTCTTTGCCGTGCTCGATCGCGCATTGTCGACGGAACTGCGCAAGCAGATCAAGCAGCCGTTCTGGATCGACACCGTCGGCAATTCGAAGTTGGTCGAGATCAAGGTGAAGCTGAAAACGGCGACGCTGAGGTTCATCGCGACGCGCAGCCAGACCTACGCATCGAACTCGGATATCTTCATGGCCTACATGGTGGGATCGTCGGTGATCCTGCTCACGCTGGCGATTTTGTTCCTGCGCAATCAGATCCGCCCGATTCTGCGGCTGGCCGAGGCGGCCGACGCGTTCGGTAAAGGCCGGCCCATCGACGACGAGTTTCGTCCGCGCGGCGCTCGCGAAGTCAGGCAGGCAGCGCAAGCGTTCCTCGAAATGCGCGATCGCATCAAGACCCACGTGGATCAGCGTACGACGATGCTCGCTGGCGTCAGTCACGATCTGCGCACCATCCTGACGCGGTTCAAACTACAGTTGGCATTGCTCGGCAACCAGCCGGAGATCGGCGCGCTGCGGGCCGACGTCAACGAGATGCAGCACATGCTCGAGGACTACCTGGCTTTCACGCGTGGCGACGGCGGCGAAGAGGCGAAGCCGACGAACCTGCGTGAGCTTCTCGAGGAAGTGACGGACGAAATGCTGGTGCACGGACGCACGGTCGACCTTCGTTTCCGCAAGAGCAAGGCCGATCTGGTGTTGCCGCTTAAACGGCAGGCGTTCAAGCGCGCCATCACCAACCTGGTGACCAATGCGGCGCGCTTCGGTAACCAAATCATCGTGCGCGCGGCCACCGAACGCAATTGGTTGCGGATCGAGGTCGACGACAACGGTCCCGGCATTCCGCCCGAGGAGCGTGACAACGTGTTCAAGCCATTCTACCGGCTCGATCACGCGCGCAATCAGGACGAGGGCAATACCGGGTTGGGTCTCGCCATCGCCCGCGATATCGCGCGCAGCCACGGTGGCGATATCGTGCTGGGCCAAAGCTCGATCGGTGGATTGCGTGCGATCATCCGTGTGCCGCTGTAGCTCAAGCCATAGGCTTCGATGTCATGAGCCCTGGTCGATGAACCGTAGGAAATAGGTGAACGGTTCGGTTACCATCAACGGATCTTTCGCGGTGTCGTCGATGCGGCGCAGATGGAGCGCATCGCGCCAATAGGGAAGCGCCTCGAACGCCTTCAGCTCCGCAGGCGACATCAATCCGCCTTGCAGGACAAGCGATCGAACGGAATCCTCCGAGAGCTTGCCGAAGTAATCCGGCTCGGTGGCGCACAGGTAGCGTTTGGCGGGAACATGCAGGCGCACCGGTTCGGTCACCGCTGGCCCGAAGTGCGGCTGGAGCCACGCCGCGGCGAGTTCCTCATGCGTATCGTCGATGCCGTCACGCGATGGGTCTTGGCCAAGATCATGGATCATGTGGCCGATGTCATGCAAAAGGGCTGCAACGATCAGATCGGCATTGCCGCCTTGCTGCTGCGCCAGCGCGGCCGATTGAAGCGCATGCTGCAGTTGGTTGACGTCCGATAGCCCATACTGGCCGGTTGCCCGATTGGAGTAGATGTCGGTCAACTCATCGCGAATATCCAGCATGCTAGGTGCTTTCCGGGGTCAAACGCATGTTTCCGGGTTCTATTGCTAGCCCCGCTGTGGGACACCGGCAAGGTTCAACTGATCCCGACCCGGTGTACTTGTCCCTATGTTCCACCTCGAAAAAGAACATGCAAAGCGGATCTGGCTGCGCGCCCAACGGCTCGACACGAAAGCGCCTTTCGGAGCAGATCAAGGTGCCACGGCTGCGGCTATCGAGCATTTGGGCTACGTGCAGATCGACACGATCAACGTCATCGAGCGGTGTCATCACCACATCCTGTTTACGCGAATTCCGGACTATCAGCGCGCGCACCTGCATCACGCCCAGAAAATCGATAGGACGATCTTCGAGTATTGGACGCATGCGCTCTCCTATGTGCCCGTTCGCGATTTCCGCTTTTACGTCAGCGCGATGAAGCGCTATCGCACGGCGCCTGGAAAGTGGTTCGATCCGGTGACGAAAGCGGATCTTCGCAAGGTCTTGAAGCTGATACGCGAGCAAGGCGCACTTTCGATACGCGACATCGATGACGACGTACTTGTCGAGAAGGATCATCCCTGGGCTAGCCGCAAACCATCGCGGCGCGCCTTGCAATTGGCTTTTTACGCGGGCTGGGTAACGATCAGTCAACGCGCAGGCATGTTGAAGACGTACGAACTCGCCGAGCGTCATTTCGGGTGGGATCAGCTGCCAAAAGCGGCAACCGAACCACAGATCGCGGAGTATCTGATCGACCGGGCGATACGGGCTCAAGGTGTCGTTAGTCTGGAGTCGATCTGTTACCTCGACGCGAAGCGGAAGGTGATAGTTTCGCGTAATATCGAGAAACGCGTGCGCGATAAACGGCTGGTGCCGGTAAAGATCGATGAGGGAACTGCCAGTCCCCATTGGATCGAGCCCGCGACGCTCGAGCAAAAGTTTGCGGCGGATGACGCGCTAATCCACCTGCTTTCCCCGTTCGACCCTCTCGTCATTCAGCGTAAACGGCTTCATGCGTTCTTCGATTACCAGCACCGCTTCGAGGCTTACGTGCCGAAAGCCAAACGGGTTTTTGGATATTTTACGTTGCCGGTCCTGGCGGGTAGCGAGATCGTCGCCGCAATCGATTTGAAGGCGGATCGTCAGCGGCGCCAGCTACTCGTGCAGAAGTGGACGTGGGTTGGGCGCCGATCCGGCCGCGAACTGAAACAGCTTATTGAGGATGAACTGCATCGCTTCGAGAAGTTTCAACTGACGTGACCACAGGCGGTACAACTCCGCATTCGCCAACGTTCGAGCAATAAATCTCGGAGGTAAGAGACTGCTATCAGCTGGGCACCTTGGCGCATTTGGTAGCCGTTGCAGCCCGCTCCAGCGCAGCAATCAACGTTCTTGCGTCTGCCGGTTTGCGCGCCAAAGGAGCGAGCGGCCAGGAACGGTCGCCCTGGTCGAAGTGACCAGAGTGGTAGATGAAGGGTATGCCGGCACACCGCAGCCGCCGGGCTACGTCTAAAGAATCCTCGTTGCCCAAATTTACGTCCAAAATTGCCGCCGTAACCAAATTTTCATTCAAATGTTCATGAGCTTGCCTGACGGACACCGCTGGGCCGACAGCGTGCCCACCGGCGCTACAAACAACATCGACCAGATCCAGTGCGATAAGCACCTCGTCCTCCACAATTAGAACGTTGTTCAAATCCAAATTCACGTGGGTCACCGGACTGAGTTGCCAAGGTGAAACACCGAGCAACACCTAAGGTTGCGATCCGGCGTCGAAATAAACAATATCGCGAAGGGTTTATGAGAAATTGTGTCTTTTTGGCACCTGGTGGCCAGCCGGCACGACTAACGTAAACAGCGCGGGAGGAACCGACAGCTCCCACGAAAGCCCACTAGGCGCAAAATCGAGTTTGACCGCTCCGCCGACCTTGGCTGCCACCATTGTTTCCATCACCACATGGCCAAACCCCTTGCGCGCAGGTTGTGCTGCGGGTGGCCCCTCGTGCTCTTGCCAACGAAGGACGAGTTGCGACTGAGCAGGCCCGGCGCCTTCCGTTACGCGCCAGCTCAGGTGCACATAACCATTGGAAACGGACCAAGCACCGTACTTCAAGCAGTTGGTTGCAAGCTCGTGAAGTGCCAGACCTATCGCGTGTGTCGCTTCGGCATTGATCGAGACCGGCGGGCCTTCCGACCGCAAGCGTAATGGACCTGGTGTGAAGGGCTCCAATTGCCGTTGTGCGAGATCTGCCAGGCTCGCGCTCGACCAATCGCCGTCAATCAGCAGATCGGTGCCAATGGATAACGCGCGCGCCCGCTGCGTAAACTGGTCGCGAAACTCGTTCACGGATCCAACTTTCCGCGCGGTCTGGTTGGCCATCGACTGAATGATCGCCAATTGGTTTTTCAATCGATGGGCAAGTTCGCGCAGCAGGAACTTCTGCTTATCCTGGGACTCCTTGCGCTCGGTTATGTCGCGAAAGATCGAGATAAAGTAGAGCGGCGTGCCATTTTCGTTTCGGCGCGTTGCAACGGTCGCGCCGGTCCACAAGATGCTGCCGTCAGGGCGAATGCACCTTTTATCCATTGTGAACGACGTAATCTGGTTCGCGATCAAGCGCTGCTGCTTTTCAGCTTCATCAGCCTGGTCGTCAACATGGGTCACGTCCTGCACGGTCCTGGCGAGTAACTCCTCCCGTGAGTATCCGAGCAGGTCGCAAAGCTTGTCGTTGACCTCCCGGAACCGGCCGTCGAGGCCCACGTGAGCCACGCCGACGGCTGCGTTCTCGAAGGTGCCGCGAAACCGGATCTCACTTTCGTGCAATGCTTCCTGGCGCGCGGCAAGCCGGTGTGATGTCTCGCTTAAAGCTTTACTGATAGTAGCCGCTTCTTCGATTGGGTACGGCGCTGCCGCAACGGTGTGGCCACCGCCCACCTTGCGCGCTGCCCGGGCGACGTCGATGAGGATGACACTCAGGCGGCGGCTTAACATCAAGCCCAGGGCGAGACTGGCCGAAATGGCTAGAATGCCGATCGTGAGAAGGGAACGGAGCGTCTGATGTGCCGACGCTGATAGCACGTCATTAGGCAGAGAGATGCCCGCCACCCAACCATCCCGGCTGGTCACATAGGCGGTAAGCGACAACCGTCCTTCGAGAGTGACGACCTCGACGATACCTTCCGGAGCTTTCGAAATCTCGTTGCGCCACCCTATAGAGGCGAGCATGCCAAGCCGCTCCTCGTGAGCTGGAATGCGGGCAACGAAGCGGTGATTCCGGTCAACGATCGCAACGACCGAGTCTGCTGTGAATTTATTCTGCAACAGCTCGAGAAAATGCGAAGGCTCGAGAGTGATTGCGAGCGTGTAGATCGGTACGCCATCTTTCAAAACCGGGTATTCCACAAAGGCAACCGTGCGTTTCGCCGTGGGACTGGTAACGAGATCCGAAACGCGGCTCTTGCCTATGGTACCCGTCTGCCTGCTTTCTGGCTTATAAACCACAGGAAGTACCGCATCAGATTCGTACAGCGTGGACAGCAAGATCTGCCGCGACGGCGACAACAGGTCAAGGAACGATCCGGGAAGATATTCCAGCGCTTGCTTAGCGCTGCGATGAAAGCTCTTGAGATCGCCGTTCTGCAGGAGGACGGAGTTCGACAGCGTTGCGGCGACCGCCAGGGGTGTATCGATTTCGTTGTCGACGAGTGCCGCAAGCGCACGCGCATTCGTCATCAGACTGCTGCGGGCCGCTTGCTGTACGTCCGTCCACATCCGTTGATACATGAACAACGTCAACGCAAGCATCGGCAGCGTTGACGCCAGCACCAGCAGTCCCGATAGCCGGCCGACCGACATCGCTGGCAGTGGAAAGATCCAGCGGCGGCGCAAGCGTTTCAACACGCGCCTCGACCTACGCACTCCCGTTTTAGCCTTTGTCGAGATCTGATCGATCGTCATGAAACTCGACCATGAGATGGGCAAACACAGCAATATGCGAAACTAACGATCGATTTAAGCCCTGCACGGTAGCTTAGCACACCTACCGGGACCACCGCGCGTCGTCGGCATCCGCCAATGCGATGCGCACTTTTGGCGGCGACATCGGCAGTTCGTAATAGCGCACACCCAAGGCGTTATGCACAGCGTTGGCGACGGCTGCGAGCGGCGGAACAATCGGCACTTCGCCGACGCCGCGAACACCCTGCGGGTGTTTGTCGTTTGGTACCTCGATGATGACCGTATCGATCATGGGAAGGTCGGACGCGACCGGCATCCGGTAGTCGAGAAAGCCTGGGTTATCCACCCGGCCGCTGGTGTTGTAGATGTATTCCTCGTTGAGCGCCCAGCCGATGCCCTGCGCGACGCCGCCCTGCATCTGGCCTTCGACGTAACTCGGATGGATCGCCCGCCCCGCGTCCTGGATCGCCGTATAGCGTGTGACCCACACGCGGCCGGTCTCGCGATCGACCTCGACGTCGCAGATATGCGTTCCAAACCCGCCGGCAGCGCCCTCGGTATTGAGCGATGCGCCTGCCGTGATCGGACCACCGGTCGCGTTTGCCTTGGCCGCGATCTCCGCCAGCGACAGAGGCTGGAACTCGCCTGCATTGGTTCCTGCCGGGCGTGCGTGACCGTTCTCCCAGACCACGGCCTCGGGATCGATCTTCCAGATCTTGGCCGCGCGGTGGCGCAAGGTCTCGATGACCTGCTCCGTCGATTTGGTGACGACGATGCCGGCAGCGAACGTCGCGCGGCTGCCACCGGTGAGGGCGCTGTAGCCGATCGAGCTGGTGTCGCCGATCAGGGCCTGCACGCGGCTGTAGTGGATGCCGAGTAGTTCCGCAGTAATGTTCATCATCGAAGCGCGCGATCCGCCGATGTCGGGATGGCCAGTGACGACGATCACCGAGCCATCTTCGTTGATGGTGACCTGGGC
>JANOOW010000565.1:0-2885 GCA_031421555.1 Hyphomicrobiaceae bacterium
CTGTACGTGACGGCGGAGGTCGTCCGGCAGATCGCGATTCTGGTTCAGCCGATCGTACCAACGTCTGCGGCACAGCTTTTGGATCTGCTGGCGGTCGATGCGAGCCAGCGTGAGTTCTGCTCGCTGGGGCCGGCCAACAGATTGACACCCGGCGTTGCCTTGCCGGCGCCCACTGGTGTGTTCCCGCGGTATATCGATCCGGAAGAAGCAACGAGGGAAGTAGCGCCAAAGCCGCCGAAACAACAAAAGCAGGCGAAGAAAAACCCGGCGCAGGGCTCAGGACCGCAGGGCGAGGCTTGATGCTCGTCGACCATCACTGCCATCTCGACTTTCCCCAGTTTACGTCCGGGCGTGCGGCGGTGATCGCGCGCGCAAAGGCTGCTGGCGTCGGCATCATCGTGACGATCTCGACCCGCATCCGCCGCTTGCCGGAACTTATCGCGATCACGGAGGAGCACCCGAACGTGTACTGCTCGGTCGGTACCCATCCACACAATGCGCACGAAGAACTCGACATTCCGGTGGAAGAAATCGTGCGCTTGTCAGGCCATCCCAAGGTGGTCGCGATCGGCGAGGCAGGGCTCGATTATTTCTATCAAAAGAGCCCGAGGCACGCGCAAGCCGAAGGCTTCCGCCGGCACATTGCGGCGGCGCGCATCACCGGACTGCCGCTCGAGATCCACACCCGTGATGCCGAAGAAGATACGATCGCAATTCTAGAGGACGAGCACGCGAAGGGCGCCTTCCCTGCCCTTTTGCACTGCTACACCGGTGGCGAGGCGCTGGCTCGCCGCGCCGTCGCGCTGGGCCTGTATGTGTCATTCACCGGCGTCATCACCTTCAAAAAATCCGATGCGCTGCGCGCCATCGCTAGCCAAGTGCCGCTCGATCGCCTGCTGGTCGAGACCGATGCGCCATACCTCGCACCCGATCCTTTTCGCGGCAAGACCAACGAGCCAGCGTTTGTCGTCCACACTGCGGCCGCGCTTGCAAAAGTCAAAGGGTTGAGCACTGACGCAATCGCCACCGCGACGACGGAAAATTTTTATCGCCTGTTCAAAAAGGTTCCGAACCCGGCTGCGCAAGCGGGTGACACAGCATGAGTTACAAGTTGACGATTTTGGGTTGCGGCTCTTCCGGCGGCAACCCGCGTGTCGGCAACGACTGGGGCAAGTGCGATCCGGCGAACCCCAAGAACAGACGTAGGCGCGCAGCCGCATTGGTCGAGCGGCGCAACGAAAAAGGCTCGACAACGGTCCTGATCGACACCGGCCCCGACGTGCGTGAACAGCTACTCTCGGTGCGTCTGCGGGCGCTCGACGGCATCCTTTACACGCACGATCACGCTGACCACACACACGGCATCGATGACCTGCGCGCGTTGTCATACATCATGAAGCGCCGCATCCCTGTGTGGTTCGACGCACCCACGCGCGACGGTCTCCTAAGCCGTTTCGGTTACGTTTTCGAGGGCAAGGGCAACGGCTATCCGCCGATCCTCAAAGGAAACCTGATCGAGGGTCCAACACCAATCGGGATCGATGGGCCTGCCGGTGCGATCGTCGCTCAGCCCATCGTGCAACAGCACGGCGAAATCGAATCGTTGGGCTTCCGGTTCCGCAATGTCGCCTACTCGCCGGATGTGAGCGGCTTATCCGATGCGTCCGCGGCGATGCTCGAAGGTCTCGACGTGTGGATCGTCGACGCGTTGCGCCACGTTCCCCATCCGAGCCATTTCAGTTTGAAAGAGGCGCTCGCCTGGATCGAGCGGCTGAAGCCTAAGCGGGCGATCCTGACGCACCTGCTGGGCGACCTCGACTACGATACGCTGCGCCGCGATCTACCGGCCGGGGTCGAACCGGCCTACGACGGCATGACAATCGAGTTCAACTAAGCGTGCATGGCGGCCGGCGCGCGGAACGCGTCGCCATGCACCAACAAAAGAGCTTACATCTTTTCCATGTGCGGCGTCGGGTCGATCGGCTTCTGTCCTTGGCGGAGCTCGAAATGCACCTGCGGCTGATCGACGGTGCCGGTCTTGCCAGCCTTGGCGATCGCCTGGCCACGCTTCACCTTATCGCCACGCTTGACGAGAATTTCCTCGTTGTGCGCGTAGGCCGTCACCCAGCCGCTATCGTGGCGCAACAAGATGAGATTGCCGTAGCCCTTCAACTCCGACCCAGCGTAGGCAACGACGCCCTGCTCGGCTGCCAGCACTTCCGTGCCCATCGGCACGGCAATGTTGACGCCATCGTTATGGGTGCTATCCGAACGCGGACCGTAGGAGGCGATCACGCGCCCCTTCACCGGCCAGCGGAATTTTTGCCCGCCGGCCGAGGCAACGCTTTCGGCAGCTTTTGACCTCGGCTCGGCCGGCTCGACCGGATCGATCGCTGCCACCTGCTGAGGTGTTGCCGCAGCCGGGGCTGGTTGTGCCTGATTGATTATCACCGGCTTGCTTGCGGACTGGACGATGCGTGGTGTTTCGCTCGCCGCACTGACACCGGCCACTTGCGATACGGCTGAGGCCGGCCGGTTATTGGAAAGCGATGCGGTCGCGCTGCCGCCTGGGACCTTCAGAACTGTGCCGGGCTTGACCTTGGTCGGCTCGGTGATGGCATTCACTTGCTGCAACTGAGCGAGCGAGATCTTGTTGGCGCGTGCAATCGCGTACAGGCTATCACCCTGCTTCACGGTATGCTGGCCGATCCAATCGGCCGGAGGCGGCGATGATGCGGGAGCTAGCGCAGCAGCACCGCCACCGGCCTCTAATCCCGCCATACGCACCGGAAGCGCCGCACGCTGGATCGGCTTTTGCGGCGTCGTCGCACGCGCGATGGACCGGCTCGCCGGCAGCACGAGCTTCTGCCCGGGCTTGAGGTTCG
>JANOOW010000566.1:0-9969 GCA_031421555.1 Hyphomicrobiaceae bacterium
CCGATCCAGTGCACCAGAACCCAGACGACGACGTCGCAGATGTTGGCTGCAACATCGCGCACGGCTGATCCAACCTGGATCACGCGGGTGGCGACGCGGCCAGCGAAGTCGTTCTGGAAAAAGCCCAGGCTCTGCCGCAGCACATAGCGATGGGCGAGCCAACGCGTGCGGATGTTTACCGGACCCTGAATCATCTGCTGCTTCAAGAGATCGGCGACCGCCGACATGAGCGGACGCAGGACCAACGCCAGCACCGTCATGAAAACAAGTTCGCCCGCATGATCGGCGAAGAAGGTCTCGGGCGACGTGGCATCCTTCATCAAATCGACGATGCGGGCGACAAACGCCATCACCGCGACTTCCAAACTGGCCAGGATCAGCGTTGCGAGGGTAAGCAGCGCGAACGCCCACCACACCGGGCGAAGGTAGTGCCAGAAGAAAGGCAGCAGCTTGTCTGGAGGTTGGGAAACGGGTTCACCGCGCGCGAACGGGTCTATGCGCGTCTCAAACCAGATGAAGATACGCTCGATCATGCAAAACGACCTTAGGACTTATTTGGCGCTTCCGTCACCCGGGCGGACATTGAGATGCGCAATGCGGACGGCAAACGGGCGCTATCTCCGCCATGGGCGGAGGCACCGGATCGGCATTTGTTCGTTGATGAAGTGTCGGCTACGCTGCGAACGCGACGAAACCATGACCGAAGTACATACCGATGAAACCTGATCTCGCATCTTTCACACCAATTGACGGAGCGACGATCGAGGGCAACAAGGCCGCCGCCCGCGCCTGGTTCGAACGCCTACGCGACGACATCGTTGCAGCCTTCGAACAGGTCGAGGACGATTTGCCTGCGCGTGCTCCCGGCGGAAAGGATTCCCCGGGCCGGTTCGTGCGGACGCCATGGGAGCGCACCGATCACTCGGGCGCCAAAGGCGGCGGTGGCGTCATGAGCTTGATGGCCGGCCGGGTGTTCGAAAAGGTTGGCGTGCACACCTCGACCGTGCATGGCGAATTCGCGCCGGAGTTCCGCACGCAAATCCCTGGTGCCGGCGAAGACCCGCGCTTCTGGGCCTCGGGCATTTCGCTCATCGCCCATCCGTGCAACCCCAACGTACCGGCTGTGCATATGAACACCCGCATGGTGGTCACGACCAAGTGGTGGATGGGCGGCGGTGCCGATCTGACGCCCGTGCTCGATCAGCGCCGCACGCAGGATGATACGGATACGGTCGCGTTTCATGCCGCGATGAGAGAACCGTGCGATGCGCATGCGATTGCCGACTACGATCGTTACAAGAAATGGTGCGATGAATATTTCTATCTGCCGCATCGGGGCGAGATGCGCGGCATCGGCGGGATCTTCTACGACTATCTATCGCCATCGCCGAAAGAAGGCGGGTTCGATGCGGCGCTCGCTTTCACGCAGGACGTGGGGCGGGCCTTCCGCGACATCTACCCGAAGCTCGTTCGCTGCAACTTCGCGGCCGATTTCACCGCAGCCCAGCGCGAGGAACAATTGATTCGCCGCGGGCGCTACGTCGAGTTCAACCTACTGTACGACCGTGGTACAATCTTTGGACTGAAGACCGGCGGTAACGTCGCGTCGATCCTGTCGTCCATGCCGCCTGTAGTGAAGTGGCCTTGAGGAGAAGCGGGGCTAACACACGTCCTCTTCCGCTTGACAATAATATCAAAATTGGTATATAGAAATGCTGGGCTGGACGGTTGCAACGTTAAACGAAATCGTTGACTCAGAAATCGAAGCCCTTCCCGCGGACATGCGGGCCAAGTTGGTGCGACTATCTGAAATTATATCGAAGCACGGACTAAGTTCTCTGCCTCGCGATTCAGTCGATCACTTGGGTGACAGGCTTTGGGAGTTGCGGATCAAAGGAAAAGCAGGAATTTCGAGAGCCATTTACGTAACTGCTTCCGGGCGGCGAGTCGTGATCTTGAGAGCCTTCATCAAGAAAAGCCAAAAGACGCCGGAACGAGAACTTAGGCTAGCCCGTGAGCGGGCAAAGAGGGTCAAATGACCAAACTTACGGATCTGCACAAGAAGTGGATGCGCGATGAAAAGTATCGCTTGGAATACGATGCCCTCGAGGACGAGTTCGCACTCGCTTCCGCGTTAATCGAAGCGCGTTCACGGGCAGGGTTGACCCAGGGCGAACTCGCTGAAAAAATGGCAACCTCGCAGAGCGCAATCGCAAGGATGGAGAGCGGCAAATCCATTCCATCGGGTACAACCCTCAGCCGATTTGCAAGAGCGACAAACACAAAGTTGCGCATCACTTTTATGCCCGCGAAGGCAGCCAAGAAGAGGGCATGAAGAATGCAACCCGCATTGACAACCGCACCGGAGCAGGCGCATTAGTTAGTTCACGGGACCACAAGCGGCCGTCCCGTTAGGCTCCAGTTGCGGTGACGCAGCCTTGCCCAAGCGCCGCGCCATCCCGTTCCCGGAAGGCGCCAGCCATGGGTTATTTTTCGATCTCTCCACTCGATCTTTACAAGCTCATCGGCACTGCCGATGCGCCGCTGATCTACGATGTCTGCAAGTGTGAAGACTACGACACGCTCGCCCGTATGGTGCCGGGAGCGCGCTGGCGCGATCACCAGCGAACAGCGGAATGGTTCGCGGAAATCCCGCACGGGCAAAGGGTCGTCATCGTCTGCGTCAAGGGCTTGAAAGTCAGCCAAGCGGCAGTTGCCGAACTGCGCCTGCGCGGCGTCGATGCCTGCATCCTCGAAGGCGGCAACCTCGCGTGGGAAACAGCCGGATTGCCGACCGTGCTGAAGACGCGCGGGATCGGCAATCGGGTGGGCAAAGCATCCCGATGGGTGACGCGCGTCCGCCCGAAGATCGATCGCATTGCGTGCCCGTGGCTCGTCAGCCGCTTCCTCGATCCGGCCGCACGCTTCTTCTTCGTCAATCCGGACCAGGTCGCGAACGCTGCGATCGAGCTCGATGCGATCGCCTACGACATCGACGGCGTCGAGCTCACCCACCGGGGCGAAACGTGTTCCTTCGATACCATCATCGCGGAATTCGGCATCAAGGACCCAGCGCTCGATCGCGTGGCGCGCATCGTGCGCGGCGCCGATACGGCACGCCTCGATCTTGAGCCGGAAGCAGCGGGCCTGCTGGCGATTTCGCTCGGCATCTCGCACATGGCGGGACCTGATGACGCAATCGCGCTGGAGAAAGGATTGCCGGTATACGACGCGCTTTACGCCTGGGCGCGATTCGCTGCAGGAGAAACCCACAACTGGCCATCGGCAAAGAGGCCAGCGTGAGGACCGAACCGATGCATGTTCAAACGATCGCGGGCACCACTACGCCGCATCCCTCGTTCAACGAGGCGCTGCGCGTTTGGCTTAAGATCGGTTTGCTGTCGTTCGGAGGTCCGGCGGGACAGATCGCTCTGATGCATCGCGTTCTCGTCGATGAGAAAAAATGGATCGACGAGCCGCGGTATCTGTCGGCGCTCAACTTTTGCATGTTGCTGCCGGGCCCGGAGGCGATGCAATTGGCCACCTACGTTGGATGGCGATTGCATGGGCTGAAAGGCGGACTGACGGCTGGGCTGCTGTTCGTGCTGCCGGGTGCGTTCGTCGTGCTGGCATTGTCGATGGCGTATGCAGCATTCGGCAAACTACCGCTTGCCGAAGCGTTGTTTATCGGCGTGAAAGCGGCCGTACTTGCGATCGTCGTCGAGGCCCTATTACGCGTGGCGAAGCGATCGCTGAAGGGCAACGTCGACTGGATCATCGCGGGGTTGGCATTTCTGGCGATATTTGCGCTGCGGGTTCCATTCCCGGTCATCGTGCTGGCGGCGGCCTTGTTCGGCCTGTGGCGCGGACGTGGCCTGAGGGCCGACCTATCCGCGGTCAAGATTGCACCCGTTTCTTCACAGGAGACGGTGCGCACGATCGCGATTTGGCTCGCGATATGGATCCTGCCGCTGCTCGGCATCGCCTTGATCTTCGGCGGCGATCACGTGTTGTCGAAGCTCGCGTTGTTTTTCTCGAAACTCGCCGTGGTGACATTCGGCGGCGCCTACGCGGTGCTGGCCTACATGGCGCAGGACGTGGTGCAGGTCTACGGCTGGTTGAAGCCCGGCGAAATGCTCGACGGCCTGGGGTTGGCTGAAACCACGCCCGGCCCGTTGATCCTCGTTACGCAGTTCGTCGGCTATCTCGCAGCACACCGGTTCGGTGGCGGCTCAGCGGTCGGAATGGGAATTCTCGGCGCAGTTGTCACGTTGTGGGCGACATTCGCGCCGTGCTTCCTGTGGATATTTGCGGGCGCACCGTACCTCGAACGATTGAACAACGAACCTAGACTGAAGTCCGCGTTGTCGGCAGTGACCGCGGCGGTCGTCGGCGTGATCTTGAACCTCACTGTTTGGTTTGCGCTCAACGTGCTGTTTGCCAAGGTCAGCAGTGTCGAGGCCGGGCCTTTCCATCTCCAGCTGCCGGATCTAGCGTCGGCAAATTTCCGCACGTTCGCGTTGTCGGCGCTGGCGTTCGTGCTGATGTTCGCGCTTCACCGCGGGGTCATCTTGACGCTCGGCATCTGCGGCGGCGCAGCCTTGCTCTGGCACTACGCCGTCTGAGACTAGAGCCAGCCCTTTCTGCGGAAATATAGGAACGGAACCAGCGCCGAAAGTATCATCGCGCCAAGCGCCATCGGATAGCCCAAGAGGAACTCCAGCTCCGGAATATGTTTGAAGTTCATGCCATAGATCGACGCGATCAGCGTCGGTGGCATGAGCATGACGGATGCAACCGTGAACAACTTGATGATCTGGTTCTGTTCGGTCGAAATCATGCCCAGCGTCGCATCCAGTAGGAAGGCAATCCGCTGCGTCAAGAAGCGCATGTGCTCCATGAGCGAGCTCACATCGCGGTTTGCTGTTTCGATGCGTCCGTGAATCCGGGAATCGTCTTTTCGTTCTCTCGATATGTCCAGAAAATACTTGAGCAGCCGATCGAGCGAGAGAGCGCTTTCCTGGGCTCTCGCGTTGGTGTCACCTTGTTTGCCGACCGCCTTGAGGATTGCGTCGAGGCGGCGCGTTCGCGTCTGCTGCCCGCCCTTGATATCAAAGATGATCGGCGCTGTGCGATCGACATCATCCTGAATTTTTTCGATCAAGTCTGCTTCGCGATGGATGATCGCCTCGATCAGGCCGATCATGATTCCAGGCGCGCTATCGCAGGGCAGATCCCCTTTCTCGACACGGTGCAGAAACAACGGGAACGCCTTCGGTTCGGCGTAGCGCACGGTGACTAGCCGGGAGCCGGCAAGGATGAATGTCAGCGCCGTCGTCAACGGAACCGGCGCTTCGACGTTGTAGACGATGAACGCTGTCAAAAAGTGCGCGCCGTTTTCCTGGTACAGCCGGTTCGACGCCTCGATCTCGCGCATTTCGGCGCGCGTGGGGACTGAGATGCCCAACGCCTTTTCGACAAACGCATCTTCTTCGGCAGTCGGATTGAGCAGATCGATCCAAACCGTTGTGTCCGTGACCGGCATCATGCCATCGCGTTTAGCAAGACCTGTGCCTTGATGGTCGTACGTTGTAAGCATAAACCTAGACTTCCCCGGAGTAACGACAATCGCGATCGCGTGGTTTCGCGATAGAGATACACGAGCGCCAATGATGTGACAGCCCTATCGTCGAAGAACAATACCGCCGGATCAAACACAACGCAGGAGTTGCACGACGATGACAGGTGACTTCCAAGCTTTCGACGCCGCGGCGGCCGGTAGCGGCGTGACACTGGAACAAAGTCCGCTCGGCGGCCCCGTGCTTCGGCTGGAGAATGACCGGGGAGTTGCGCTCGTCGCGCTGCAAGGCGCACAGCTGATCGGCTGGACGCCGGCCGGACACGAGCCGGTGATTTGGCTGTCGCCCGTCGAGCGGCTGGCCAATCCACCGGAAAATCCGAAGCCGGTACGCGGTGGAACGCCGATCTGCTGGCCCTGGTTTGCGACGCATCCGGCCGACCCGTCGAAGCCAATGCATGGGTTCGTTCGCACCCGCCAATGGACCATCGACCGGGTAGAGCGATCGGCGACGGCGATCCGGGTGACTTTCTCGATTGCGACGACGGAAGCAGACAAGGCATTGTGGCCGGGCGAAGCCTCGCTCGAATTTGCGGTAACGCTGGGCGATGAGCTGACCCTAGCGCTGACCACGCGCGATACCGGCCCGGACGCGTTTTCGCTGACGCAAGCGCTGCACACCTATTTTGCGGTGAGCGACATCTCAAACGTATCCGTCGAAGGGTTCGATGGGCAAAGCTATACGGACAAGCTTCACGCAAACGCGCGCAAGCAACAGGCCGGTGCAATCACCTTTGCCGCCGAAGTCGACCGCGTTTACGACGCGCACGAGGGCGCGGCGTCGATCACAGACAGCGGGCTGAAACGCCGGATCGAGATCACCAAGTCGGGCAGCCGCTCGTCGGTGGTTTGGAACCCATGGATCGACAAATGCAACCGCCTCGGCGATATGGGGCAGGACGGCTATCGTGGCATGGTGTGCGTCGAGACTTGCAACGCGGGGACCGACATCGTCCATATTTCGCCAACAGCCAGCCATACGATCAGCGCGTCGTACAAGGTCGTTCGGGTGTAATCACAGCTGGTTAATGCCGCTTAGCCTCAATGATGCCTTAACGATCTTGGACGCTTAGTGGCGACTTCAGGGAGATGCCGTGTTCGTCCGACCATCCGAGGCTGCGCGCTGGCGATACGATGTATCGCCGAAGCGGACGCGCGCATCGATGATCGCGATCGGGCTCACAGGCCTCGTCGCGTTGTGGCCGGCTGCAACGTCGACGGCGCGCAATGCGATGGCGCAGGAAACCGGCGGCGACAAGCTCGCTTCGCTCAGTCCGGATCAACGGCGGATGTACGATGCCTTCCGCATCGCGCGGCTGACGTTCGAAGCGCAGTTGGACGCCTACTGGGAGTCGGTCAACGAAAAGCGGGACGAGCGCAAACGCAAGCGTCTCGCCAGCCAGCCCTACACCGCCCGCGACTACATCATGACCCAGCCGCCGAAGTATAACGGCCCAACGCTGCTCGACTCGATCGCCAAGATCATCGCTGACGCCAAACCGCCCGAACCCGAGAGACAGCTGCCCGGCGTCGCCGACTTTCTGCAAAGCGCGCGGGACGTCTACAATTTCGTGCCCGAGGCGACGACCGAGGTCGAATTCAAACGTCGCTACGCCGCCGAGGCGCTGGCGATCGGTCTGACGAAGGACCAGGTCGTCAAAGTCTACGCGCTGGAGACCGGCGGCATGGGCACGTACGACATGCAGGCCGGCATTCATCCGCAGAAGCGCACCGGCAAACCGATATCTTCGGCGCTCGGCTACGCACAGTTGCTGCATGCGAACTCGGTGAACGAGTTGGTCAAGCATGGCCAGGGCTTCATCACTCGGCTTGAGGCGATGGCGCGATCACAACTCAATGCCGCGCCGCGCCGCGCGATCACGTTGCGCGCGAAGGCCGCCGTCGTGCGCGCGATGCTGAAAGACGCGCGGACGGTGCCGAACGAGTGGGGCGACCACGTTCGCTTTGGCGGCACGCCGAAGGGCCTCGCCATTCACGCGCTCAACCTCGATGCTGACATCGGCCCGTGGCTGCAGGCGATCAAGCTCAAAGGCTTGAAGGAGACCGCGGCCACCGAAGCCGGACGCAGCCAGCTCAGCGGGCCGGAGATCGAGTTGATGAACCTCGCCGGTCCCCGCACGGGCCTCGAAATGTTGCTGCCGGTTGCGCAGAGCGTCCCGACAACAAACTTCTTCAGCCGGGGTGGCTATGAGCGTAACTCCGTCGTTCGCGACCGTAACGCTGCGGAACTTCTGATCGAGCTCGGCAAACGAATGGAGTTCGGACTGCAAAAGTCCGGCTCGATCGAATTCGCGGCGGCTTTCGACGCGGTGACCAAGCGCTAAGCTTGTTTGAGTAGAGTTGCACAGGCGGTTGCAAACGCCTGGGCGCCGCGCACGATATCCTCGTCGCTGGTATTCTCCGTCCAGTGATGACTGATGCCGCCGATCGACGGCACGAACAGCATTCCAGCCGGCATGACCTTCGACAAGACCTGCGCATCATGGCCGGCACCGCTCGGCAGCCGCGTGTGACCGCCAGGTGCCAGACCTTCGCACGCGGCTTCCAGCGCGGCTTGGATCTTGGCATCCATCACCGCCGGATAACTTTTGCGCAGGGCCTCGACGTTCGCACGGCACGGCCCAGCTTTATCGGACGCCGCGACCAACTCGATCAGCGTCGCTTCCATGCGCTTCAAGGTGTCATGATCGGCATCGCGGATCTGGAACAACATTTCGGCCCCGCCCGGAATGATGCTCGGGGCACCGGGATCGAGCGTGATCCGTCCCGTCGTCCACACCGTCCGCGGCCCGGCGACCTCGGGAAACCGCCGGGCAATCGCGCAGCACAATTCGGTGAGCGCGACGCCAGCGTCCTTGCGGATCGCCATCCGCGTCGTCCCCGCATGGTTCTGCGCACCAACGAACGTGACCCTGAACTGCCAGATGCCGACGATGCTCGTCACCACGCCGAGCTTCAGCTTGTTGGATTCGAGCCAGTCGCCTTGCTCGATGTGTGCTTCGAGATAGCCAATATATTCACCCGGCTCCACGCGGCGGCGCGGCTTGCCGGCCAGTCCTGCTGCGGCTAGTGCATCGCGCATCGTCCGGCCTTCGGTGCGGTCGACGGCTGCATCGACATCGGCCTCGCTCAAGCCATCGACGAACGAACGGCTGCCGAGGAAATGCCCGAAGTGCCCCTCCTCGTCGCACCAAACGCCGACGTCGACTCCCTTGCCGGCAAAGGCCGGATCGGCGTTGATGACGCGGGCAGCTTCGAGTCCGTAGATCACGCCCAGCGGTCCATCGAGCCAACCGGCGTAGTTCTGACTTTCGAGGTGAGATCCGGTCAACAGTTTGCGGGTCCGGCCTGGTGAGACGCCATACACGTTGCCGATGCCGTCGAAACTCGGGTCCAGTCCCGCTTCGGCCATTCGACCGGCAAACCAGTGGCACGCGGCGTTATGCCCGGCCGAAAGCGAGGGCCGGTGCACGCCGGTTTCGTAGCGGCCGAAATCGCGCAGCCGGTTAAGGTCAGCAAGAACGCGGGTGGCGTCGATGGTTGTCATGGCGGCTTCCGTTGTCAGCTTGATCTGTCGTCAGCGTAGCAGATCGTTCGTTCAACGGAACGGCGATCGTTTGCATTACCCGCGTCTCATGCTTGACGGCTGCGGTCGCGGACCTAATCTCGTAAGCCTTGGACGGAAGATACCTTAAGGAGCGCGTGATGCGTTTTATGGCTCGACTGACGGCTTACCGCGTGTCGAAAGCGCTGATCGCGGCAGCGCTGGTTACAACGGCGCTTGCGTCAGCGCCCGCCGCGCACGCGCAAATCACCTACCATCGCGGCAACAGTGCCGATCCCGAGACGCTCGATCCGCACAAGACATCGACGGTGTATGAGGCGCACATCCTGCGCGATGCCTTCGAGGGCTTGGTCATTCACAACGGCAAGGGCGAACTCGTGCCGGGCGTTGCGGAAAGCTGGACCACGTCGAAGGACGTCACCGTCTACACGTTCAAGTTTCGCCCGAATGCCAAATGGTCGAACGGCGACCCGGTCAAAGCATCCGATTTTGTGTTCGCCTATCGCCGCATCATGAACCCGGAAACAGGTGCCAAGTACGCCAAGATCCTGTTTGCGATCAAGAACGCGGAAGCTGCGAACAAGGGCAAGGCGAAGCCCGAGGAGATCGGCGTCAAAGCCATCGATGACAGGACGCTGGAGATCACACTCGAGCGCCCGACGCCCTACTTCCTCGAACTGCTGGCGCACCAAACGGCGCTGCCGCTGCACGAAGCATCGGTGCTCAAACACGGCAGCAACTTCGT
>JANOOW010000567.1:0-4342 GCA_031421555.1 Hyphomicrobiaceae bacterium
CAAAAGCGCGTCGAACTCGGCCGTGCTCTGGCGATGGAGCCTGACCTGCTCCTCCTCGACGAACCGATGGCCGGCATGAACCTCGAAGAGAAGCAGGACATGAGCCGCTTCATCATCGACATCAACCGGCAGATGGGCACCACGATGGCGCTGATCGAACACGACATGGGCGTGGTCATGGACCTGTCGGACCGGGTCGTCGTGCTCGACTACGGCCAGAAGATCGCCGATGGCACGCCCGACGCTGTGCAAGCCGATCAGAAGGTCATCGACGCCTATCTCGGCGTGGCACACTGAACAACTAACATCTCTTGCGCCTTCATTGGAGTGCTGCAGCTTGGTCCATCTTGGTAATTTCATCGAAGTTTTGAGCGGAGGCTTGCTGGCCGGCGTGCTCTATTCGCTCGTCGCTCTCGGCTTCGTGCTGATCTACAAGGCATCGGGCGTGTTCAACTTCGCGCAGGGCGCGATGGTGTTGTTGGCGGGCCTGGCCCTCGTGCGCTCGCTCGATTTCTTCGTTGCACGCGGCTTGCCGTTCGGAGTGGCAGTGGTTCTCGCTCTGATCTTCGCCGGTCTCGTCATGGCCGCGACGGCCTGGCTGATCCAGAGGTTCGTCCTTGGCCCGCTGATCAACCAAGATGGCCTGACGCTCTTCATGTCGACGATCGGCGCTACGTTCATCATCGAGGGCGCCGCCCAGTTGATATTCGGATCCGACGTCTACCCGCTCAAGCTCTATCCGACCGATGCCTGGTTCGCACTGGAGAGCGTCTTTCAAGGCGGCATCCTGATCAACAAGCTCGACGTGTGGGGCGGGTTGATCGCCGGCGCACTGGTCGTGGTGCTCGCGGTGTTCTTCCAACGCACCAAGACTGGCCGCGCGCTACGGGCCGTGGCCGACGACCACGCGGCAGCCCAATCGGTCGGCATTCCGATCGGTTGGATCTGGTTCGTCGTCTGGCTCGTTGCCGGTCTCGTGGCGCTGGTCGCTGCCACCGTGTGGGGCACCAAGCTCGGCGTGCAATTCTCGATCACCTTCCTTGCCCTCAAGGCACTGCCCGTTCTGATCGTCGGCGGCTTTACATCCGTTCCCGGCGCAATCATCGGCGGCTTGATCGTCGGCGCCGGAGAAAAACTCGCGGAAGCCTATCTCGGGCCGATGATGGGGGGCGGCATTGAATATTGGTTCGCCTACGTACTGGCACTCGCCGTGCTGCTGGTGCGGCCGCAGGGCCTGTTCGGCGAACGCATCATCGAGCGAATTTAAGAAGTTGAAGGGAGTAGGGAATTGGGAATTGGGAGTAGCAAATGCAGTATCTCGAGATGAGTGTAACCGGGCCGTGTCATCCGGCTGCCTACTCCCCATTCCCCACTCCCACACGCGGAGCGTGATCCATGTTTTACCGTGAGAACGGTCAGTTCAAAGCCACCTACGCCGCCGATATGTCGATGTTTCCGATCCGTCAGGATCGGATCGGCCTTGGCCTAATTCTGCTGTTCGCGTTTGTCGGCGTGCCGTTACTCACGCTGTTCAACGTCGGACCCTTTGGCCACGACTACATCTACAAGGCGCTGCTGATTCCATTCTTGATCCTATCGCTCGCCGCCATCGGCTTGAATATCTTGATCGGCTACTGCGGACAGATCTCGCTGGGCGCCGGTGCCTTCATGGCGATTGGCGCCTACGCGTCCTACAACTTCGCGCTCCGGGTTCCGGGTATGCCATTGGTCGTCGCGATACTGCTCGGCGGCGGTGCGTCCGCCTTCGTCGGCATATTGTTCGGCATTCCTAGCTTGCGCATCAAGGGGCTCTACCTCGCCGTCGCAACGCTGGCCGCGCAATTTTTCTTCGATTGGCTGTTCATCCGCGTGAAGTGGTTCACCAACTACACGCCTTCCGGTTCGGTCAACGCGCCGGAACTGAAGTTCCTCGGCTACCTCGTCAACACGCCGCTGGAACGCTACATGGTGACATTGATGTTCGTCACCGTGTTCGCGCTAATCGCGAAGAATCTAGTGCGAGGTTCGGTCGGCCGCCAATGGATGGCGATCCGCGATATGGATATTGCGGCCGAGATCATGGGCATCCGGCCGCTGTACGCCAAGCTCACTGCATTTGCGATCTCGTCCTTCATCATCGGTGTAGCTGGCGCGCTGTGGGCGTTCATCCACCTAGGATCATGGGAACCGCTGACGTTCAACATCGATCGCTCGTTCCAGATCCTCTTCATGGTGATCATCGGCGGGTTGGGGTCAATCCTGGGCTCCTTCCTCGGCGCCGCTTTCATCTTGATCCTGCCGATTCTGCTCGATCAGGTGCCGCACGCACTAGGCATACCCGTGTCGGTGGAAACCGTGTCGCATCTCGTGTTCATCGTGACCGGTGCATTGATCTGTTACCTGCTGATCAAGGAGCCGCACGGTTTTGCCAAGCTCTGGTCGCTCGGCAAAGAGAAACTGAGGCTCTGGCCCTTCCCGCACTAGCGCGTGCCAGTCTAGCGCGTGCCAGTCCAGCCATCGAAACAATGCGCCGCAATGTGGAGCGGCGGCGCAGGGTGAAACAAAAAAGGCTCGCGCAAAAGGTTTCCGGCGGTGCCGGCAAAATCAACACAGGAGGAGAACTACATGTCTCGCAAACTACTTGGCCTTACGCTCGCCGCGATCGGCGGCGTTGCAATTGCCGGTGAGGCCATGGCGCAGGCGAATGAACAGTTCCTGCCGGCGCTCGTCTACCGTACCGGTCCCTACGCACCCAATGGCGTTCCGTTCGCCAACGGCGTTGCCGACTATTGGACCATGATCAACGAACGGGATGGCGGCATCAACGGCGTCAAGATCGTCTTCGAAGAATGCGAGACCGGCTACGCCACCGACAAGGGCGTCGAATGCTACGAGCGTCTCAAAGGCAAGGGCGTGACCGGCGCCGGCTACTTCTCGCCGCTGTCGACCGGCATCAGCTTCGCGCTGACCGAAAAGGCACCCGGCGACAAGATGACATTGCTGACCATGGGTTATGGCCGCTCGGAGAGCCGCGATGGCTCGGTGTTCGCCTGGAACTTCCCGGCCGTGGGCACCTACTGGACGGCCGCCGACATCGCCATCCAACACGTCGCCAAGGAGTTCGGCGGGCTCGACAAGCTGAAGGGCAAAAAGATCAGCCTCGTCTATCACGACAGCCCCTACGGCAAAGAGCCGATCGCGGTTCTCGAGGCGCGCGCCAAGCTGAACGGCTTTGAGTTCAAGGCGATCCCCGTCACCCATCCCGGTGTCGAGCAGAAGTCGCAGTGGCTGTCGATCCGCCAAGACAAACCCGATTTCGTTCTGTTGTGGGGCTGGGGCGTGATGAACTCGACCTCGATCAAGGAGGCCGCAGCCGTTGCCTACCCGCGCGACAAAATCATCGGCGTTTGGTGGTCGGGCGCCGAGCCTGACGTTACACCTGCCGGCGACCAAGCCGCGGGCTACAAGGCGCTGATGCTGCATCACACGGCCGGCAAGGGTGCAATCCATGCCGACGTCGAGAAGCACGTGATCGCAAAGGGCAAGACCCAGGCGAAGCCGGAAGAGGTCGGCCAGGTGCTTTACAATCGCGGCCTGATCAATTCGATGATCGGTGTCGAGGCGATCCGCACTGCGCAAAAGAAGTACGGCAACAAGCCGCTTACTAGCGAGCAGATCCGCTGGGGCATGGAAAACCTGAACCTCACGGCGGAGCGCATCAAGGAGCTCGGCTTCGACGGTATGCTTCTGCCGCTGAAGTTCACCTGCGCCGATCATGAAGGCGGCGCGCCAAAAGCCAAGGTCCATCAGTGGGACGGCAAGGCCTGGAAGGTGATCTCGGACTGGTACACGGCCGACAACGCAGTGCTTGGCCCGATGGTCAAGGACACCGCCACCAAGTACGCCGCCGAGCGCAAGATCGAACCGCGCGACTGCTCGAAGGTCGAGTAATCCCAACTGTCATCCCGGGGCTCGTCCCCGGGACCCACCGTGCAGCAGCCGCAACAATCCTGCGGTTGCTGCACGGTCCCGGCACTTGATGCCGTGGTGAAACCCATCGTTTGATTTGAAGCTGACCAATCGAGGTAGCTCCCGTGTCTGTCGTCATCGCGCCAACCGTTCATGTGACGCCCGCCGTTGCGGTCGCCAAACCGATCCTCTCGGTCAACAACATCGAGGTGATCTACGATCACGTGATCCTCGTGCTGAAAGGCGTGTCGCTGACCGTGCCGAAGGGCGGCATCGTCGCGATCCTCGGCGCAAATGGCGCCGGCAAATCGACGACCCTCAAGTCGATCTCGAATTTGATCCGCGGCGAACGCGGCGACGTGACCAAGGGCTC
>JANOOW010000568.1:0-4299 GCA_031421555.1 Hyphomicrobiaceae bacterium
CCGATCTACGAGGGCACCAACGGCATTCAGGCGATCGATCTCGTGACGCGCAAGTTGCCGCTGGCCGGTGGCAAGGTGATGGAAGCCTACATCGCCGAATTGAAGGCCACCGTCGATCAGGTGAAGGCATCCAATCAGCCGGCGTTCGGCCGCATGGGCGACCGTCTCGGCGAGGCGGTCGCGGCGTTGACCGAAGCGACAGTTTGGATGGGCAAGGCGCTCGCGACCAATCCGAATGCTGCGCTCGCAGGTGCGACGCCGTACTTGCGGTTGTTCGGGTTGGCCGCCGGTGGACACTATCTCGCGCGCGGCGCACTCGCGGCGGCACGCGACGGTGGCGGCGTGAACCACATCGCGCTGGCACGCTTCTTCGCCGAAAATTTGTGCGTGCAAGCACAGGGCTTGGCCGATACCGTCACCGGGGGGGCCGACAGCATCCTGGGTGTCGAACCCGACCGTCTTTCAGCCTGAGGAGTGCCACGCGAAATGTCCGAGCTGGAAATCACGATCCGTGATCGCGTGCAGACGATCCGCTTCAATCGACCCGAAAAGAAGAACGCGTTGAAGTCGGACATGTACGCGGCGATGACCGAAGCTTTGCTCAACGGCGATGCCTCGGCCGACGTCACGTCGCACTTGTTCATCGGCAGCGGCGGCGTGTTCACCGCCGGTAACGACATCGCGGAATTCCTGGAGCGCTCGAAGGGTGGCGCGGCGCTTGGTATGCCGGTTGCCGGTTTCATTCGCGGTCTGGCGACGGTGAAGAAGCCGATGATCGCGGCGGTCGATGGGCTGGCGGTCGGCATCGGCACCACGCTGCTGTTCCATTGCGACCTCGTCTATGCGACGCCGTCGGCCAGTCTGCGCACGCCGTTTCTCGATCTCGGCCTGGTGCCCGAAGCTGGATCGAGTTTGCTCGCGCCGCAGCGGATGGGATACGCGCGCGCGTTCGAACTGCTGGTGCTGGGCGAGCCGTTCTCCGCCGAGCGCGCGCGCGAAGCAGGCATCGTCAACGCCATCGTGCCGGCCGGGGAGTTGGAGGCGACCGCGCTGAAGGCTGCCGCCCGCCTGGCGTCCAAAGCGCCGGAAGCGCTCGCACTCTCGCGCCGGTTGATGCGTGGTGATCCGTCGGCGATCGTCGCGCGGGTGGACGAAGAGGTGAAGATTTTCGGTGCGCGGCTGTCGAGTCCGGAGGCCAGGGAAGCGTTCGCCGCGTTTATGGAAAAGCGCAAACCCGATTTCACGAAGCCGAAGTAGCCACACGCATCGCCACAAAAACGCCATTCAACACGCGCGGGTTGCACCCTTGAAGATGGGGTGAAGCCGTGTTGCGTAGATTTCTCGTCACCGTTTTGTGCGTGCTGCAATTCTCGAGCCTGCCGGCGATTGCCGCGAGGCAGAAGGCACCGGCTGTCAAGGAGCAGCCGATCACGTCGCCAGAGCTCGTGCTGCGCTTCATCGATCGCTATCGCGCTAGTCCAGACCCTCAGCGTGTACCGGATCTGGTGAAGACGATGAGCGCGCTGGGTCTGTTCAAGGATATGGAAGGGGCTGGCGTGCACGTCGGCTTCATTGGTGGTGTCCTTGGGACAAATCCGAAAAACGCGGAAGTGCTGGTGTCGCGCATGTTCCCGCTGCCGCCGGAGGATCAGGTGGCGATCGTGCGCGCCATCGCCTACTCGGGGCTGCCTGATTGGAAAGAGTTGCTAGGCAAGTTCATCGAACGCATGCCCGCACGCGCCGTGCTGATCGATCGTTACATGTCGGGCAAGCTGCCGGTCCTGCAGGCTGCGCCGTTGGAAAAGGGACCGTCCATCCTCGATGCCAACTGGGGCTACTACTTCGCGACCGGCGCATGGGAGCCGGTCGATCGCATCATGACGACGTTGGCGTGGTCGAAAGAGCCAGACGACATCGAAAAGCTTACGCTCGCCGGCATGACGAAGTGGACGCTCGCCAATAACGCGTCACGCGATACCGATCTGCTGAAGCACATGAAAGATCAGGCAGCCGTCATTCGCGACAAGGTCGCGGTCGAGGCGCTGAAGGATATCATCGAGGCGGTGGAGACATCGGACACGGCGCGCATCCGCAAGGACGCAGTCGCCAGCATCGAGGAACTGCGCGCCAAGGGTCCCTTAAAGAACCGCAACATGTCGTGGTGGGCACAGGCCGGCAGTACGTTGATCGCGGCAGGCTGCATCACCGCCGCGGCGTTGGGGCAGGTCTATTTGGGCGTCCCATGCATTATCGGTGGCCCGCTATCCACCGCCGCCGCGAAGTATCTCATCCCGTCGAAGTAGGTGCGCGCTGGAGATGCGAACGGAAAAATCTTGCACTCAATATAGCATATAAGTTATATTGAGTGATGCGATGGACAGTGCTGTTTCAAGACGAAATCGTTGCGCTTGAATACGACGCACAACCGGATGATATCCGCGCGAAGTTCATTAGAATTTCTCAGATGATCGAATCTGTTGGGCTTGAGCGCGTTCGCGAGCCTACGTGAAGCACCTGGAAGGCAAGCTCTGGGAAATGCGCATGAAAGGTCAGGATGGTATCGTCAGGGCTGTTTACGTTACGGCAAGCGGCAGGCGGGTGATCGTCGTCCGCTTCCTTACCAAGAAGACACAAAAGACTCCACGCTCTGAAATTGCGATGGCCCTGAAGCGATCACGAGATGTGACATGACAAAAGTTCGAAAAAATATCCCGGTATCGGAACGGCACGCTGCGGACATGCGAAGGCCGGGCTATGCAGCGGCATATAAAACGTTGGAAGGAGAGTTTGCGCTCGCAACTGCTCTTATATCTGCAAGGGCGCGTGCAAATCTGACGCAAGAACAATTGGCTGCTCGCATGGGCACGACGCAAACCGTGATCGCCAGGCTGGAAAGTGGCCGCGTCAAGCCGTCTACAAGGACGCTTGAGCGGCTCGCGCAGGCGACAGGCAGCCGCCTGAAGATCAGTTTTGAACCGGCGGTCTAATCCAGCCTTCAAGACCCGCCGCCGTAACGCTTTTCCACATATTGCTCGACCAGTTTCTGAAAATCGGCGGCGATGTTGGGGCCGCGCAGGGTCAGCGCCTTCTCGCCGTCGATAAAGACTGGTGCGGCCGGGCTCTCGCCGGTGCCGGGCAACGAGATGCCGATGTCGGCATGCTTGCTCTCGCCGGGGCCATTCACGATGCAACCCATCACGGCGAGATTGAGCGTCTCAACGCCGGGATACTTCAGCTTCCAGGCCGGCATGCTTTCGCGGATGTGGTTTTGAATCTGATGGGCGAGTTCCTGGAACACGGTCGACGTCGTGCGCCCGCAGCCGGGACATGCGGCGACGATCGGAATGAACGAGCGGATGCCCATCACCTGCAATAGCTCCTGCGCGACGGTGACTTCCTTGGTGCGGTCGCCGTTTGGTTCTGGCGTCAACGAAACGCGAATGGTATCGCCGATGCCGGCTTGCAAAACGATGCCCATCGCGGCGGACGAGGCGACGATGCCCTTCGAGCCCATACCGGCTTCGGTCAATCCCAAGTGCAGGGCGTATGAGCAGCGGCTGGCGATCATCGAATAGACGCTGACCAAATCCTGCACCGCCGACACCTTGGCCGAGATGATGATTTTCTCCGGGCCCATGCCGATCTCATGCGCGCGTTGCGCCGACAGCAATCCCGATTGCACGATAGCCTCGTGCATGACGGCGCGCGCATCGATGGGGGATGCCGACTTGGCGTTCTCATCCATCAAGTGGGTGAGCAGTTCCTGATCGAGAGAGCCCCAGTTGACGCCGATGCGCACCGGCTTGCCGTGCTTCAGCGCGATCTCGATGATGTCGGAGAACTGTTTGTCGCGCTTGGCTTTGAAACCGACGTTGCCCGGGTTGATGCGGTACTTGGCGAGGGCCTCGGCGCAGGCTGGATTGTCCTTCAGCAGCGTGTGGCCGATGTAGTGGAAGTCGCCGATCAGCGGCACGTCGATGCCACGCCTGGCGAGTTTATCGCGAATATGCGGAACGGCTTTTGCGGCTTCGTCGCGATCGACTGTGATGCGGACGAGTTCCGATCCGGTACGTGCCAGGGCCGCCACTTGTTCGACGGTCTTCTCGATATCGGCCGTGTCGGTATTGGTCATCGACTGCACGACGATCGGCGCCTCCCCACCAACGGTGATGCTGCCCACCAGGACAGGCGTCGATATCCGGCGTGGCTTACGTGGATCGATGTGAAGGTTGGTCATCTATGCTTCCTCGCGGCCGCCGTGGCGTTATCGACTACTATTGACGCATGCTTCTACGTCAG
>JANOOW010000569.1:0-2137 GCA_031421555.1 Hyphomicrobiaceae bacterium
TGACGAAATCATCCGGCGATGTCTTCGCGGTTTGCTGCGCCACCGCCTGCACCAACCCAAGCATGTTCTTGGAGCGATGATTGACCTCCTTCATCAAGAACCGAAGGTGTTCCTCTTGCTCCTTGCGCTCGGTGATGTCGATGCACATTCCAAACCATTCAACGACGACGCCACCCCTGTGGACTGGAACGCATTCAACGCGCATCCAACGCCATTCGCCGTCGTGGCGACGAATGCGAAGTTCGTTGTGGTAGGGCGCATCGCGCGCGACCGCGTCAGCCCATCGCGCCCAGGCATTTTCGGCATCATCGGGATGAAATGCTGTAGCGTGACCCCCTCCAAGCATCTCGGAGGTCGATTGGCCGGTGAAGGCCGTCCACTGCGGCTGTGACTCAACGAGCAGGCCCGACGGCGCGCAGGACCAACTCACCGCGCTGGTGGCGTCGATCAGTGACCGATAGCGGTGCTCGCTTGCTTGCAGCGCCGCCTCCGCACCCTTGCGCTCTGTTATGTCGAGGTTTACCCCGAGATACCGTGGTCCCCGGCGCGGGCTGTCCCCGGTCTGATCTTGCAACACGTCCCCGCGTGCTGCCAACCAGCGGATTTCTCCATCAGTACGGATGATGCGGAATTCGGTGTTCAATGTTCCGCTCTGAATTGCCGCCTCCCAGTTCGCCTGGAGACCATGCAGATCTTCGGGGTGGACATGACGAAAAAACGTCGCTGGGCCCGGCGTCGCTTCGCCGGGCCGCAGGCCCAGAAGTTCGAACAGCGTCGGATTCCAGATCGTCTCGCCGCTTCCGAGGTCGACATCGAAAGTCCCGATCCGGCTCGCCTTCAACACCTGAAACTGCCGCGCCTCACTCTCCCGCAGCGCAAATTCCGCACGCTTGCGATCCGTAATCTCTGGCGCGACCCCGATAAATTGGCGCACAGCGCCGCTTTCATCGCGTAAGAAGACGGTGTCGGTACTCATGTACCAGCGCCATTCGTCGGCTTTGTCCCTCATCCGGTATTCGAACGAGGCCGTTGCGCCAGAATCGAGAGTCCGAATGCGGGCGATGTGTTCCTGGAAGCCCTGTTGATCGTCGGGATGCATCAGATTCCGCACCACGTCGGCACCCATGCCCGCAATCTCCTCGGTGCTGTAAGTCAGCTCCGCTGTGTTATTGGCAAAAACGACACGGTTTTCATCCAGATCAAAAATGTACAGGACTCCGGGCAACACCTCGAAGATGCGATTGAGAAAGTTCTGGCGCTCGCGCAACTCAACCTCAGCCCGCGCGCGCTCGACCGCCGCCCAAGTGCGCTCGGCGACCTCTTCAACAAGGGAGACTTCGCCCTTCGTCCAAACTCGAGCGGAGCTAGAGGCGGCGATGATCGCCCAAAGCGGGTTGTTCTCGCCTTTGCGCAGGGTCGCGGCGATCAAGGCTCCAATGCCGTGGCCGGCGAAACTCGCCAGTTCGCTGTCCGAAAGGCCGTCCATCTTAACAACGTCGTCGATCACCAGCGTACGATCAAACGCGACCCGAAGCGCCTTGGGAAAATCGGATAAACGCACCTTGGTCGGCAACGGGGGCAGACGGTCGTTGTGCACTTGCTGGGGAAACTCGGCAGTGTCCTCCGCCAGCCGATAGATCCCGATGTAGCAGCGATCAAGCCGCATGTGCTCGAAGAGCATCCGGAGCGCCCGGTTCGCTACGGCGTCGGCGCTTGGCTCCGTCCGCAGCGCATCGCTGAGCTTGAGAAGGAACGCCTGCCGCTCTTCGCTCGCGCGCACCGCGATTTCGGCGCGCTTGCGCTCGCTGATATCCCTGTAGAATGCGGCAACCTTTTCCGGACCATGCGGGTAAGCGCTGACCTCGAACCAGCGATCGGCGATTTCGGCATACTCTTCGATGGTTCCCGACTCTCCCGGATCGACGGCTCGGGCAAGAAGGGGAATGAAGCGCGCTGCATCCGAGGGCGTAAGAATTTCCTTGAGTGTTCGTCCGATGGTTCTCGCGCGATCAAAGCCAGTCCGGTGTTCCAAGGCCCTATTCGCTTCGCGATAAAGCATGTCGGTGATCTGCCCGGCGGGCCCGCGCACGACATCGAAAAGCGCGAAACCTTCCGCCATGTTGTCGAACAGGGTGCG
>JANOOW010000570.1:0-2557 GCA_031421555.1 Hyphomicrobiaceae bacterium
GCTGACAGTGGCCTGTCAGCTTGCAACCCGGCGGCCATTCTCTACGCGCCCACGAACTCGATCGGATGCTCGACCCACATCGATTGCAATGCTAAACGTTATTGCGAATCCATATTGTCTAGGATATTATCAGTGCCCAAAGAAAAAATCAGACTGGCCGTCGTCGACGACCATCCGCTGATGCGCGACGGCATTGAACAGACGCTTCGAAAAGAACCGGGTTTCGAGGTTATCGAGGGCGGCGGGTCGGCGCAGGACGCAATCCGGATCGCGAATGCTCATAAGCCGCATCTGATGGTCCTCGATATCAATATGCCAGGCGGTGGACTGTCGGCCGCCCTCGCCATCGGGGTACAGCAGCCTGCCGTCCGCACCGTTATCCTGACCGTATCGGAAACCCATGCGGATGTGACAACAGCTCTGAATGCGGGTGTGCGCGGCTACGTATTGAAAGGGATCAGTGAAGCCGATTTCGTAAGCTCGATTTGGACCGTGCTCGCGGGTGAAGCGTACATTACGCCAGCCTTCGCCGCGCGGCTATTGTCGACATCGGCAACTAAAGCGAATGGCGAAAATGAAAAGGCAGCTTTTCTACATCCTTTGAGCGTGCGCGAAAAGGAAGTCCTGGGCGAACTTTCGAAGGGGCTTACGAATAAAGCAATTGCGAATAATCTTAATCTTACCGAGCAAGTCATAAAACATTACATCAGCGCGATACTGCGAAAAATGAAAGCGCGTAATCGGGTCGAAGCTATTCTAGCTTTCAACCGTGCGACGAAGGGCTCGATATAGGCCGCCGTGCCTCTTTGCTGTTGCGCATTGGCGGCATGAGGCCACCCGGCCTTCCGGTCCGTCAGCCATAGAACTAAGGTCTGATTCCGGCTCCGCCCTGCGTTCCGCGAACGACAGACCGAGTACCCTGTCAGGGCGCTGACATATTCAAATAACGTTGGGAGGTATCGGGCGTCATGCCTGTGACGCAGTAGCGTAGGAGTACCTCCCGTGGCCAACTACAACACCAGCTTCGTTGTCAACGCCGCCGATCTCGCCAAGATCCTCGAACAGATCAAGATTGCGGAGCGTGATGCGGCGGGCGAGAACCTCATCGACATCATCGGCCAGGACAGCGCGCTACTGCCCATGGGGCTGCGGACCGTCGACGGCAGTTTCAATCACTTGCTGCCGGGGCAGGAACTGGTGGGCGCGGCGGATCAGGTGTTCCCGCGGCTGTTGCCGCCCGTCTATGTCAACGAGCTGGACGGCGACAAGATGCCGTTTGGGCCTCCTGGCGGCCCCGCCGTTACGAACACCAATTATGATCCAACGATACCGGGCGGCGTCGACCCTGCTACCGATATCAATCTGCACAGTGTTGCCGACGCCGACCCGCGCATCATTTCGAATTTGATCGTCGACCAGACGTTGACAAATAGATCGGCGTTGGTGTCAGCGCTGCTGGTGATCAGCGGCGGCGCCAATGGTGGCGATATCGTTACAGCGACCGCGCAGGCCGACGCGATCCTGGCGGCAAGGGATGCGGTTGCGACAAGCAGCGCAAAACATGCGGCCTATGCCGCCGCTGATGCTGCAGCAGGCACGGTGCAAGCAAAAATCGCGCTCGCCGCGACTGAATTAGCCGCCTTCCGCAGCGGCATGGACGACAATGCCCTCGACACTGGCGATATCCAGAATGTGGCTACGGCCGCATTAGCGGCTCATGATGCAAAGCTCGCGCAGGATTCGGTTGTAATCGCACTACAGTCCAATCCTGGCGTTGCCCAGGCGGACCTCATTGCGGCGCAAAGTTTGCAATCGATGTTGAATGCGTTGGATAATGCGCTCGGTGCTTACGCGGATCCTATTTCGCCAACGAACCCGCTCTTGGATACGCTTTCCTTTGTCGAATTCAACGCACTCGCTGCTGCCGAAACGAAGGCGGCGCAAGCGTTAACGACGACAACGGCCAATCACGCCGCCCTCACGAGTGCAGAACAAGCTTCATCGCCTTCGGGCCTTGCCAACACGCTTGCAACCCTAATCACCAACGCCGGCCTCGAAATCTCAGCCGACGGCTCAATTTTGATCGAGCACCGCTCGGCCGACATCGGCCTGTCGCCAGCAAATAGCGCCTGGATGACCTTCTTTGGCCAGTTTTTCGACCATGGTCTCGATCTCGTCACCAAGGGTGGCAACGGCACCGTCTACATTCCGCTGCAGGCCGACGATCCGCTGATCGCGGGCGCCGATCATATCTTCAACACTGCCGACGATCTTGACCCGCACCTTCGCTTCATGGCGCTGACGCGGGCGACGCCGTTCGAGACGGCGGGCGCCGACGGGATCCTTCTCGACAACCCAGCCACTGCAGTCAACGAGGCTGCTGACAATATCCAGTCGCAAAACACCACCACACCGTTCGTCGATCAGAACCAGACCTACACGTCGAGCGCCTCGCACCAGGTGTTCCTGCGCGAGTACGTGCTCAATGCCGCGGGCGATCCGGTCAGCACCGGCAGACTGATCGATGGCGCCAATGGCGGCATCGGCAACTGGACCG
>JANOOW010000571.1:0-10232 GCA_031421555.1 Hyphomicrobiaceae bacterium
AGTGGGTGCTGCACAATGCGGAGTTGTTGAGCAATTCCTGCAACGGGCGCCCAACTAATTCATTAAGATTTCTAGATCTTTTGGTGACGAGCCGTCATCATAATCCGTAGGTCCCCGGTTCAAGTCCGGGTTCCGCTACCAAATATTTCAACGGCTTAGCTTGTCTTCCCGGAAGCGCCGCTGGCGCTTGCGGGAGTTTTGCTGGCGAGGCGTAAGCCACGCGAAGGACGCTGGGCGTCCTTAAAACCGATGCCTAAGTCTGTGCACGTATAGAGTGGCCTCAGGCCGCCGGCTGCATGACAACCATCCAGGACACGCCGAATTTATCGACGACGGCGCCGAAGCGGGGCGAGAAGAACGTTTTGCCGATCGGCATCTGCACGGTGCCGTCGGCGGCTAGAGCGTTGAACAAGCGGTCGGCGTCGGCCTCGTTCGCAACCGATAAGGAGAGCGACATGCATTGGAAGTCGAGGTCTCCTGTCCGCATCCCGTCTGACATCATGATATCCGAGCCGTGAATGCGCAGGCACGCGTGCATGATCTTTTCGCCGAGGGCTGGCGAAACCTCGCCGGGCGGCGGCGTGTCAGGATTTTCCTTGAAGCGCATCATCATCAGCACCTCGGCGCCAAGCGTCTTCTTGTAGTAGCCGATCGCCTCCTCGCAGCGGCCGCGGAAGAAAAGATAGGGCTGAATTGCCGGCGCCGTCGCCGCTGCCTCGCCGGCGAACGGCTTGAAGCCACCAACGAACATGCGCTTGCCGTCGAATATGGTGCCCGGATCCATCCCGCTCATGCGCGGGTCTTTCATAGCCTTGGCGTTGACCTCGTCGCGATGCGCGCGCGAGCTATAAGTGATGATGCCGACAAACACGGTTTCATCGGGTTTGAGATCGACGCTTTGCGGGAACGACGTTAGTTTGCCTGCTGGCGCGTCGTCGGCTTCGACTTCGACGCCGGAAAGCGCGCCGTGCTCGCGCCAGATTGTGAAAAATTCCCCGGCCTGCTTTCGATAGGCCGCGATATTCTTTTTGGGCACGGGGACGACGAACAGATCAGTGTAACCGCTCATGACAGTCTCCTTTGGATCTTGGATCGCGATCAACGCGATGGGGTTCGTGCAAGCCGAAATATCAGTCCGGTATTTCCGGCTCGACCAGCAGCGCCAGCTGGGTGAGCGATTGCTGCCAGCCGAGATAACAAGCCTCCAGCGGGATCATCGGCGGAACGCCAGCTTGTTCGATGTGCAGTTCCGTGCCGACCGAAACCTTCTTCAAAGTAACGGTGACGTGCATCTCGCCGGGCAGGTTCGGATCATCGAACACGTCGGTGTAGCGGATGCGCTCGTGCGGCACGAGTTCGAGATATTCGCCACCGAACGAATGACTTTTGGCTGTCGTGAAGTTCGTGAATGACATCTTGAACGTGCCGCCAACCTTGGCGTCCATCTGGTGGACCTTCGCAGTGAAGCCATTGGGCGGCAGTCATCTGGCCAAGGCATCCGCGTCGAGAAAGGCGCGGTAGACCTTCTCCGGTTTTGCGGCGAGCACCCGGTGCAACCGGACAGTATTACCTGCGTTCGTTGTGGATTTAGAAGTTCCAGTATCTGGCATCGTTCGTCTCCGTGGTTTGCATGACCGAGGCTTCTCGCCAAGGACGCGATGTGTCACGCGTTCCCGACATCTCAGAACGTATTATATTTTAGTGCATGTTATGCGGCGGCTGGCAGGCCGGATTGTGAGGATGAGCACGCGAACCTGCGCAGAGCTGAGGCTCACTTACGATAGATGTCACACCGCCACCTATCGCCGGCCAGGGATCTCACCTCCCGGCCGAAGACGGATCGGGTCAGCCGGTTGAGCTCGGCATTCGTGCATTCCGCGTCGTCGAAATGTGTGATGTGGTTGGTGGATACGAAAAGGCCGCCCGGCCGGAGGGCTTCGAATGCCTCCGACAATGTGGTCTTCAACGAGCGGGCGGGAATATAGTAGAGGACTTCACTCACGACGATGGCGTCGTACTTCGCTCGTTCGAGTGCAATTGGCAGAGTAGCTTGCCGGACCTCCACATGCCCGAGGCCGGCGACCTCGCGCTGTGTCAATGCGACCGCCGATGCAGATCCATCGACCGCCAGAAGATGCGCAAACTTTGGTGCCAAGTCCCGCGTGGTAATGCCGTTGCCGCATCCCAGTTCGGCGCCCCAGCCAAGCCGCGCGGGCCCCAGTGCTCGCCGTATCGTCTCACGCTTGTGACGTTCGCCGCGCTTGCTACGCAAGTTCCACGGGTCGTCGTTGCCGGCGAATAACGTCTCGAAATGCCGGGCGTGATCACGAACCAACGTCATACCTCTCGTGACGCGTCGTCATTTTGGCAATGAGATCGCTGGTGAGTGTAAACCCCGTGAGCGCGTCCGTGAACACGTGGCCAAGCTGACTGCGATGAGCATGGAGTGCTTCGATTTTTCGCTCGCGCACCCGTTCGATATTCAACAGCCGGCATTGGGTTTCGTTATCACGAGGCTGATCGAGAGCAGTTCCGGTGATTGGCGTCCAGACCGTGTACTCGACGAGCCGCGGTCCGTGCCGGGACGCGATTTGCGCCTCGGTCGCGATGGCAAAGGCAAACCGGTGATCACAATGCGGCTCACGCCGCCATGTCGTCAGAACGATATCCGGCTGCACCCGGTCGATCTCATCGGCAAGACGCACGGCAGTGGATTCGCGGAGCGGATGCGGCAGCGTCGATGTTTCAGCGTCAGGAAGATCGAGGAAGATGGGGGCTTGCTGCACGCCCAATATCTTCAGCGCAGCCGCACACTCGCGATGCCGCACGTCGACGCGAGCCGTGCGCGGCCACGATGGGCTTTCTGCATGGGATGCCGCGCCGTCGGTCAGCACGACAACGTGGCAGTCGATCCCGGCCGCAGCAGCATGAGCTAGCAATCCACCGCAGCCGATGGTCTCGTCGTCAGCATGGGGAGCGACAAGCAGGAGGCTTTGGTTGAGACCGAGCCATGTTGCGAGTTCCGCGTAGTCAATGGTCATCGAAGGCCGCCCGATACAAGCCCTCGCCCACGCTTTTGCCCAAACGGACGACGGCTGCATCGGGCGCGGGTTGCCGCAGATAAACGGTAAGGTCGCACAGTGACCTCGCCAGGGGGTGCGTCGTCATCAAGCCGGCACAGCCGACGGTTCGCGTGGCGAGCGCCATAATGCGTTCAGCAGCACCCTCCATGTGCACGCGAGCGCTATCGGCGATGAGCGGATCGGTTAGGCTTCGTTCGCAAGCTGTCCAGGCGATGGACGGCGCAACGCGGACGTAAGCGGCGCGAACGTAGCAGAAGGCAGCTTCGAGTTCGGCCGTCATCTGGCCGAGGCGCAACGCTTGATGAGGATCGCCATGCCGGCCTGAATGCACCAAGTGGTTCCGGGTGGCATCGCCGACGGCCAACGCCCCTCCCAGATGACCCGCAACAAAGCGAATTGCACCTGCTCCAAAGAAAGGCTGCTCCTGGTAATCTCCGAGTGAGCCGAGTAAATCTTGCTTCCCGACGGTGATGTTTGTGAGATCGACGGCGAAACTATTCGTCGCTTGCATCCCGATCGGTTGCCACCAGCTGACATCGAAACGACCGGCTAGCTTGTGTCCATCGACGAGTACGATCTGCGTTGCACCGCCCTCCGTTTTCACGGCAATAACGGCCAATTCGACGACGCCGGCTCCGGATGCAAATGTTTTTCGCCCAGCGAGCACACGGTTGCCTTTCGCTTCGACGAGCCGTCCCGGATCTCCAGGATCGTCAGCCCCCCAGACGCCGAGCATGCCGCCCCGGTCTGCTGTTTCTTCGGCGCGTTTCTGCTGGCAATCCGAACCGTAACGGGCAACGAGTTGCATCGCGTTGACGTGCCCTTCGTAGACACGAGCGACGCTGAGGTCCGCCCGGCCGAGGGCTAAAAGATCGGTAAAGAGCAGCGGCGTTCCGGTGGCCAACGATGTTGCTTGACGAAGATGGGCGCCGCCCAGCATCCCAGCTTGCCACAAATGGCGGACAGCGATTGCCATTCTTTCGGACGGTGCGATCGTAGCGAGACCGGCAAGCGCACGCACGACGCCCGGCGCACCCATCGCTTTCGTCGATGCTTTCATCCGGCTGACACTCCACCTTCTAAAACCGCAACCCGGGACCGGTGGCCGTAGCTGTTGATGACGCGGTCCAAGGCGGCAATTGCGTCCGGCGCCAGCTCCCAATGTGTGACTGGGTTGGCAAATGCATAAGCATGCGAAGCGGTGCGGCGGATACGCTCGATCGTGACAGCGTGATGCTCCACGAACAACGGCCTATTTTCGGCGCAGGCGATTTCGTCACGCGCAATCGCATCTGCCATCCCGCCAACGGCACGCCCTTTGGATCTGGCAAGCACGTGCACGACTGCGCCGGACTGCCTATTCACAACGTACCTGCGCGCATCCGCAGTATCGACGAACGTTTTGTCCTCGTTCGTAGCGATCGCCGGAAATCCACCAAGAGCATGATAAGTGCCGACGGGTGCCGCCAATCCGGCGCCACCGTAGTCGTCATGCAGGGCGGGTACCGCGACAGACCCCCGGCGTACGGTCTCGACAAGTTGCCTGACGCGCGACCGCCAAACTACGGCAGGAAGCCCCCATGCCAGCGCTGCGGCACTGCACGGATCGTAAGGGTCCTCGATGCACGCTATCTTTGCGGCAACAAGATCGGCCCCTTCGTCGAACGCATATTCCATTTCCCGAAAGAGATCGATGCCGACGCGCGTGTCGGCGTCCGTCGATAGCAGAAGATCAACATTCTTGGCGTAAAAGGCATCGAACGCGTGCATCACGGCGGCACGGCGCGCACCGCCTGCGTGGGCAGCGTGCCGGGGAAGATCCTGCTCCACGACTTTTAGGGTCAGATTGCGAAGCGATTTTATCATCGACTGGCACAGGGCAGCTGTCCGGTCGCGGCAGTTGTTCGCGTAGACGAGCCCACAGACGGGCACATCGGTTCGAGCTGCCGCCCGGTCCAAAGCCAGCAAGGCATCTGCAATTCGCAGTGATTCATCCTTAGCCGGAATCGCCACGATCCAACGTTGGGCACCGCTAGGCATGATCATCAGGAATCCAGGAGAATTGATCGGTACGTCGCAATGCATCGGTTGGCCGTGGAGTTCCTGCGACAGTATGCAATGGTTACTGACCGGACCTTCTGAATACGCAACCGCCGGCCAGCGAACGTTTCAGCCACTGCGGCGTTGTCGGACGTGCTCTCCTCAGGTTGAGAATGGCTGTGCCTCACCGATCGTACAAATTTGCTGTTTTCTCCGGTTGTCTCATGCTGGCGGCATGCGGCAACGATGCCAAGAAAGCTCAGCAGCCTGCGCAAGCGGGCCCGCCGCCCGCGGTCCTGATCGAAACCGCTGCCGTTCGGGATTTTTCCGCCGGGCGGAGCTTCACCGGGCGGGTGGAAGCCGTAGACAAGGTGCAGATACGGGCTCGCGTCCAGGGGTTTCTGAAGGCCCGTCATTTCGAGGAAGGGTCCGAGGTCAAGGCAGGCGCCCTGCTGTTCGAGATCGAACCGGAATCGTTCGAGACGACCGTTCGCCAAGCGGAAGCCAACCTCGCTGGCGCTCAGGCAGCATTGGTGCTGGCGCAACAGACATTCGACCGGTCCGAGGATCTGGCCAGCAGGGGCACGACTCCGCGGGCGCAGCTGGATACCGCCCGTTCTGGCCTGCTCCAGGCGCAGGGTGCCGTAAAGGCGCGCGAGGCGGAATTGCAAACAGCACAGCTCAACCTCAGCTACGCCAGGATAACCGCGCCAATGGATGGGCGGATCGGCCGCTCCGCCTATTCCGTCGGCAACCTGGTCGGTCCCGATAGCGGCACGCTGGTTCTGCTGGTCAAGCAGGATCCCATGTACGTGACCTTTCCCGTGCCCACAGGGCTGCTCTTGCAGGTGCGCCGCGCTGGACGAGGTGCGGATAGTGTTTTGATCAGGCTACGGCTTCCTGACGGCTCGACTTATGAGCCTGAGGGCACGATCGCCTTCGCCGATGTTCAGGCTTCGGCGTCCACGGACTCGGTCACGATACGCGCCACCATCGCCAATCCAAAGCGGTTGCTGATCGATCAGCAATTGGTCGATGTGCACGTCGTTCGCAAACAGCCGGAACAACGGCTCGCGATACCGCAAAGCGCGCTGCTGCTTGATCAACAGGGCGCCTACGCCTTGGTGGTCGATGGCGAGACGAAAGTTCAGATCAAGCGGATCGTCACGGGTGAGCAGCAAGGTCCCCTAATTATCGTCGAAAGCGGTCTTTCGCCGGGCGATCGGGTGATTGTCAGCGGCCATCAGCGCGCGCGGCCTGGCATTGTCGTCAGCCCGCAAGAGGCGAAGGAAGCGGTAAGCGGCCCAGCAGCTGCAAAAAAGTAGGTGCGGCGTGATCTCAGACATTTTTATCAGGCGCCCACGACTGGCCATGGTGATCTCGCTCGTGATCATGCTGGCGGGATCGATTGCGATCTACGTCATTCCCGTCGCCCAGTACCCCGAGATTGCACCCCCCACGGTTCGACTGACGGCCAGCTATCCAGGTGCGGACGCGCGCACTGTCGAGGAAAGCATCGCCCAACCTCTGGAGACGGCGATCAACGGGGTCACAGGCATGCGCTACATGCGTTCGACCTCGGCGAATGATGGGTCATACACACTCAACGTCAGCTTCGACATTTCGACCAATCCGGATATTGCCACCGTCAACGTGCAGAACAGATCGCGGCTTGCGGAAGCGCGCCTTCCGCAGGATGTGCGCTCGACCGGGTTGACGATCCAAAAGGTCTCCACCGATCTGCTGCAAGTCTTCATGTTCCACTCGGAAGATGACAGGCACGATCAGCTGTTCTTGAGCAACTACGTGACGCTCAACGTTCTCGACGAACTTAAGCGCGTTGCCGGCGTGGGTGACGCCAGCATCTTCGGTGCACGCGACTATTCCATGCGGATCTGGATCGATCCGCAGAAACTCGCCAATCTCGCGTTGTCGACAAATGACATCATAGAGGCTGTCCGCTCGCAAAACGTGCAGGCCGCAGCGGGGCGGATCGGTGCCGCACCGCTCACTGACGATACTCGGTTGCAACTGACGATCACGACCAAGGGCCGCCTCACATCGGCCGAAGAATTTGGCGATCTGATCGTTCGCGCTCAACCGGACGGGTCGGTCGTCAGATTGCGCGATGTCGCACGCGTCGAGCTCGAGGCGGCCAGTTTCGATACCATCGCCCGTTATCGCGGCAGGCCGGTCGCAACCGTTGGCATCTATTCGTCACCCGGGTCGAACGCGGTGGCAGTGGCAAGCGGCGTCTCCAAAAGGCTCGAGGAACTGAAAGCGCGTTTCCCCGCCGGTGTGACCTATTCCTACGTCTATAATACCGCCGATTTCGTTTCCGCGATGATATCAAAAGTAATCCGGACGCTGATCGAGGCTTTCGTGCTTGTCGCGATCGTCGTGTTTGTTTTCCTGGGCCGGCTGCGGCCTACATTGATCCCTCTCATCGCGGTACCGGTGGCGGTCGTCGGCACGTTCGCAGTGCTGCTCGCGTTCGGCTATTCCGCCAACACGATATCGTTGCTGGCGTTGGTGTTGGCCATTGGCATCGTCGTCGATGATGCGATCATCGTCGTCGAGAACGTCGAGCGCGTCATGGCAGAGGAGCCTCACCTGTCGCCGGCCGATGCGACGCGCAAAGCCATGAGCGAGATATCCGGCCCCGTCATCGCCATCACTCTGGTGCTCCTTTCCGTCTTTGTACCGGTGGCGTTTCTGCCGGGATCGACTGGCGTCTTGTTCCGCCAATTCGCGATCACGATTTCGGCCGCGATGGTCATCTCGGCCATCAATGCCCTGACGCTTTCGCCGGCCCTATGTGCCCTTTTCCTCCGGCCTGGGCAGCCTGTTGGAGTGATGCGGCGGGTAACCGGAGCCATCACTTCGATAGGCAATGGCTACGCCGCGATCGTAAAGCGATTGGTGCGTGTCGCCATCCTCGGCATAGCGGCGCTCGCGGGCATCGCGTTCGCAACATACGTCCTGTTTGAGCGAACGCCATCGGGCTTCCTACCCGAGGAAGACAAGGGTTTTCTCATCACCATCTTCAACCTGACGCCCGGCGCCTCGCTCAACCGCACGAGCGATGCCGCGGCGAAAGCCGAAGCCATCATTGCGGCCGACCCTGCCGTCGACGGCGTGACGACACTGGTCGGCATCGACTTCCTCGGCGGCGGAGCATCATCCAGCGCCGGCGTCATGTTCGTGCGTCTCAAAGGCTATGACCAGCGCACCAGCCGCGACCTTCATTCCACCGCTGTCGCCACCCGGTTGGGGCGGGCACTGGCATCGCTGCCGGATGGCACCTTTATCGCGCTCAATCCGCCAGCGATTTCTGGTATCGGGCAAGCGGGTGGATTTGAATACATTCTGGAAGCCTTGGAAGGTCAGGAGCCGGCGGCCATAGCGGCGACCATGCGCGGGCTGATCGTGACGGCGAACCAGCAGTCTGAGCTCACCCGCGTTTTTTCGACGTTCGACGCGGCGACCCCTCAAGTCCGGCTCGATATCGAACGCGACAAGGTACGGATTCTCGGTATCAATCTAGCCGACGTATTTTCCGCCCTGCAGGCGACGTTGGGCGGTTTCTACGTCAACGATTTCAACTTGTTCGGAAGAACGTGGACCGTGCGGATATTGGCCGAGAAAGAATTCCGCGACTCGATCAAATCCATCTACGCGATCCAGGTCAAGAACGCGCGCGGCGATGTCATCCCGCTGTCGAGCTTTGCGAAGGCATCGCTCGATGTGGGACCACGAACGATCGTGCGCTACAACAACTATCGCGCGGTCTCGATCAACGGCAGTCCGTCGCCGGGCACTGGCGAAGGCGAGGCGATCGCGGCGATGGATCGGATTTCGCGCGAAACGCTGCCTCAAGGGTACGCCTACGAATGGACGGGCCAGGCGTTGGAGCAGCGCCTTTCCGCCGGCCAAACGCCGTACGTCATCGGGTTTGCGCTGGTGTTCGCATTCCTCTTTCTGGTGGCGCTTTATGAAAGCTGGAACGTGCCGTTCCCGGTTCTGCTTTCGGTAAGCGTGGCGGTATTGGGAGCAATGACGGCGCTGTGGATCATGCGCTTGAGCTTCGTGCTGTACGCGCAGATCGGCATCGTGGTGCTGATCGCGATCGCCGCAAAGAATGCGATCCTTATGGTCGAATTTTCGCTCGAGCGGCGCGCTGCGGGACAAAGCATCTTGGAGTCGGCTGTGAACGGTGCGCATCAGCGTTTCCGTCCGGTGATGATGACGAGCGTTGCGTTCATAGCCGGGCTCGTACCGCTCGTGAGGGCGAGCGGCGCCGGTGCCGATAGCATGTACGCGGTCGGCTTGCCGGTGCTGGCGGGCATGATGTCGGCCTCGGTACTCGGCATCTTCCTGATACCGATGCTCTACGTCGTGTTCCAGCGGTTGCGGGAGCGGACTACGCGGCGAAAGACAGCCGGAGACCCGAGACCGATCGAAGCGCCACAATCAGGATGACGCCTCAAAATGTCCACAGGTTTATTCGTCCGTCGCAAAATAATCAGTACAGTGTAGCCAAACCGTATCGCCGGGGTTGAACTACCTTTCCTTCCAATTCGTTACCTAATTTTGAACATGGCGAAGGTGTGGCATTACGACGGCAAGGCCGGGGCCAATATCATTTAGATGTCTTGACGCAAACGCTGTTAACCTATTCTTAAGCACAAGCGACTTTGCCGAACTGAGTCCAAAAAAGTTCATTTGTAAGGGTTTTTACCGGGTGCCTCTCTCTCGCAGTCGCGAGAGCTACGCGCATTCATTTTTCAGCGGGGGATAGGATCGTGGGCACCTACAATCTTTCACAAACACAAATTACGGACATTCAAAATTCGGGTCTTGATGCTGCAACCCAAGCTGCGATCGAGCTGCTTATTGGTGGCGGTGGTGTCAGATCTGCCGCCTTGAAGACGGGAACCAGCGAAACGTTCACGGCGAACTTCGAAAGCGGTGTCATCATCGCAACTTCAGGCCTCGGCGTGAACTTGAGGCTCTGTTCGCGTTGACCATGGAAGTGCCTGATTGGCGGCGCTTTGTGATGCGCGACGCATGACGTCGGATCATCGGGGTGGGAGCGGACCATGCGTG
>JANOOW010000572.1:0-8310 GCA_031421555.1 Hyphomicrobiaceae bacterium
CTTTTCGCGGACCTACCCAACTCCCCCAAGCCGCGTTCCCGGCCAAGCGCGGCCACGGTCGAGCGTTTTGAAACCGGTGTTCATCCCGCGCGCCGCGCGCGAGCCGGGATCTCAACCTGCCGGCGTTGAGCACCGGTCCTCACCGCGACAGCTAAAGATCCCGGATTAGCCCGGCTTGCGCCGGGCTTTCCGGGAAGGCGTTGTGGGTAAGCGCCCTGAGCACACCAGTCCGTGAACCCTTACGCAGCCAACACGGCGCGCTCGTGCTTGCCTTCTTCGATCTCCTCAATGATCTTGCCGACGAAGGCGTCGAGATCGCCGGGGTTTCGGCTGGTGACGATGCCCTTGTCGGACACCACCGGTTCATCGACCCAACTGGCACCGGCGTTGATCATGTCAGTCTTGATCGATGCATACGATGTCGCGCGGCGGCCCTTGATGCCGTTCGCTTCGATTAACAGCCAAGGCGCGTGGCAGATCGCAGCCACTACTTTTCCGGTCGCCAAAAAATCCTTGATGAGGGCGATCGCCTCCGGTGATTGACGCAACGTATCCGGATTCATTTGGCCACCGGGCAGTACGATCGCATCGTAGAAACTCGCACTGACTTCGCCCAGCTCAACGTCGACTTTAACTGGCTGGCCCCAGTCCTTTTCATTCCACCCCATGATCGACTGTTTGTCCTTGCGCTCCTTCGGCGCGCCAACATGCACCAGTTGCGCCACGCCGCGCAGTTTGGTCAGCGGCACATCGAGCTCAGACTGTTCAAAGCCATCGGTCGCCAGAATCAATATCTTCGCCTTCGCAATTTTGGCCATGCGTACGCCTCGCGGTTAAAGGTTGCCTGAAGCGGTGAACGCATCGCAGCAAGCGATGTTCCGGAGACACACCCGTTACCCCTTTGCTTCGTCCTACAGACAACGATTTGAGGACGTGCCATCTTTCGAGCGTTGGGGGGACTACATGGAATCTGTTCTTGCGTTGTGGGCTTGGCTTCTAAGCGTGATGCCGGTCACGGATGAAATTGCAAAGAAGACCATTGGTACGGCGATAGCTACGGGGCTGGCATCCATTGCAGGCTGGATCAGCTGGAAACTTTGGAAAGCCTGCGTCAGATTCGTACGGTGGTTGCTCGGTGACCGGGACGCCAATGCCAGGCTACAGCGGGCGCGAAACGCAGTCGGCAGTGGCAAAGGCCTGTGGCTCACTCAGCCTATCGAGCAGCCGTCGGAGTATGCGCTACGAATGGCGAGCAGTATCCCGATCATCACTCTAGCCAATCTCAAAGGGGGCGTGGGTAAAAGCACGATCACGGCAAACGTCGCAGCGATTTGTGCCTTACGTGGCGAAAGTGTGCTGGTGATTGATCTTGATTTCCAGGGGTCGTTATCCAGTATGGTTTTGGGTGAAAGTGCGCAGACCCAGCGCCCCGGTAACGATGAACTTTCGAAGAGCAGCGAAGCCCTGATTGGTGACAAAACGCCGTCTTGGCTCATTCAGAATGCTTGGGCCTATCAAGGGTCGGCTGGCAGTAAGGTGCCTCAAACGGACGCTGGTGGCGCACTCAAGTTCTACGCTCTGACTGGCTTCTATGACTTGGCACGCGTCGAGAACCGCCTGCTCGTGCAATGGCTGATAAAAGATCAGCCTTTGGACATGCCATATGCGCTTGCTAAGCTTCTCCTGAGCGATGAAGTTCGGCGCAAATATGATCGCATATTCATCGACGCGCCGCCGCGGCTGAGCACCGCTTGCATTCAAGCACTGTGCGCCAGCACCCACGTGCTCATGCCAACTGTCATGGACCGCCTATCGGCCGAGGCCATCGTGACGTTCGCCGAAGAGCTGGAAGTGCAGAGGAAGGCTGGGTTATGCCCCAAACTCAAATATCTGGGCGTAGTCGGCAGCATGATGCCGCCGGTCGCAGGGTTTCCTAAAGCAACAGAGATCTTTTTAACTGATCAGCTAGAACAGAAGCGGATACCAATAAAACTGCTGCCTCAACAGTGCTGGATTAGGGAGGCGGTAGCGTTGTCCAATAACGCGGGTCAGAGGATAGCGGTCCTCGATGGCGATACAGCCGACCGCAATAAAGCGCGCGAATTATTTAGTCCGTTGGCCGACTTTATCCGGCAGGAAGCGCCCGTACCGAAGTAAAAGGCACGAGCTCAGGCCGCCGATTTTCCAGCTTGAGCGCGCGACTTTGCCCGCGAATCCATGATGGCATTCTGCCGGCCCCTGATCCGGCGGAAGGCTTCGGACTTGGCTAATTTCGAGGAAGCATCCCCAAAGAACGATTTTGCTATCCCTACGGCCTCCGGCTGCCGCACGGCTCGATCGTTCTCCATCTCGGAGTACACCACAGCAAAAGCCTCTGCGTCGCCTAGCGCGCTGCGCAGGCGCTCGACGTATGAGTTCACGACGTTCATGTCCATCGGCTTAGGCCTCTTGCGTGGAGGGGACGCGGGAGACGCAGACGCCGGTCTTACTGTCTTGGCGCGGGCTTGAGCCACGGAAGCACCATTTGATAAGCTGATTCGAACCATTACCTTAGCTTAAAGCGAGTGATGTTCAAAAGCCCGTTTTCCATCACAACCCCGGCCGTCCTGTCTTCTTCGGGCGGCCGCGGCGGGCTTTCTTTTCGCCGCCGTCTTCGACATCGACGGTTTTCACGCGACGCGGCATCAGGTCTTTCGACACCGGTACACTGGTGCTGGCGTGCGGACCCATCTCGTCGAGCGTCGGCTTGTGCGGACCTTTCACGTGCTCGCCGAAAGACCCGCCCTTGGTTGCGTCGTTGACAAGGGGCGCACGTGGTTGAGTCATTGCCGGCGCATCGCGGCCGGCTCCCCGCAGGGGAGTCGCGATGCGCGAAGAAGAAGGCATGTTGCCAGCCATACCGTACTTGCGCTCGCCCTTGTAGCCGCCGGTGCGGTCGTCGACCTCGGACTGCCTGGCCAACGGATCGTCGGAGATCGCCAGCTCGGTTTCGCGCAACCGCTTGACTTCGTCGCGCAAACGGGCGGCGGTCTCGAACTCGAGATCGGCTGCCGCCTCGCGCATGCGTTTTTCCATATCGGCGATCACCGCCGCTAGGTTATGCCCGACCAACGGCACGCCGCTGGCATCGGCCAAGCCGGCGTCCACTGTGACGCGATCGGCCTCGTAGATCGAGCCCATGATATCGCCGATGTTCTTCTTGATGCTCTCCGGCGTGATGCCGTTCGCCGTGTTCCACGCTACCTGCTTTTCGCGGCGGCGGTCGGTCTCGGCGATGGCCCGCTCCATCGATCCAGTTATTTGATCGGCATACAGAATGACCTTGCCGTCGACATTGCGCGCGGCGCGGCCGATGGTCTGGATCAGCGACGTTTCGGACCGCAGGAAGCCTTCCTTGTCGGCATCGAGAATGGCGACCAGCGCACACTCCGGGATGTCGAGCCCCTCGCGCAACAGGTTGATGCCGATCAGCACATCGTACGCGCCGAGCCGCAGATCGCGGATGATCTCGATGCGCTCCAGCGTCTCGATATCGGAGTGCATGTAGCGCACGCGAATACCCTGTTCGTGCATGTATTCGGTGAGATCCTCGGCCATCCGCTTCGTCAGCACCGTGACGAGCGTGCGATAACCCTGGCGCGAAACGGACCGCACTTCGTCGATCAGATCGTCGACCTGGGTCTTGGCCGTCCGGATTTCCACCGGCGGATCGATCAGGCCGGTCGGCCGGATCACCTGCTCGACGAAGGTGCCGCCGGTCTGTTCCATCTCCCAGCTGCCAGGCGTCGCCGAAACATAAACCGAAGTGGGACGCATCGCATCCCACTCCTCGAACCGCAACGGCCGGTTATCCATGCACGACGGCAGCCTGAAGCCATACTCGGCGAGCGTCGCCTTGCGCCGGAAGTCGCCGCGAAACATGCCGCCGATCTGCGGCACGGTGACGTGACTTTCATCGGCGAACACCAGCGCATTGTCTGGCAGATATTCGAACAGCGTCGGTGTCGGATCGCCGGGGCGGCGGCCGGTCAGATAGCGCGAGTAGTTCTCGATGCCCGCACAGCTTCCCGTGGCCTCCATCATCTCCATGTCGAACACGGTACGCTGTTCCAGCCGCTGCGCCTCGAGCAGCTTGCCGGCCGCATACAGTTCTTCCAGCCGCGCTTTCAACTCGGACTTGATCGCCTTGATCGCCTGCTGCAGCGTCGGCTTCGGTGTGACGTAGTGCGAATTGGCGTAGATTTTGACGAGCTTGAGGTCGTCGGATTTCTGCCCCGTCAGCGGATCGAACTCGATAATGCTTTCGATCTCGTCGCCGAACAGCGAGATGCGCCACGCCCGATCCTCGTAGTGCGCCGGGAACACTTCGATGGTATCGCCGCGCGCCCGAAAGGTACCGCGCACGAAGTTCTGATCGTTGCGGCGGAAGTGCAGCGCGACGAGATCCGCCAGCAGTTGATCGCGCGAGAGCCGCTCTCCGACCGTCACCGTGAACGTCATCGCGGTGTAGGTCTCGACCGAGCCGATACCGTAGATGCACGACACCGACGCCACGATGATCACGTCGTCACGTTCAAGCAGAGACCGCGTCGCGGCGTGCCGCATGCGATCGATCTGCTCGTTGATGCTCGATTCTTTCTCGATGTAGGTGTCGGTGCGCGGAACATACGCTTCCGGCTGATAGTAATCGTAGTACGACACGAAGTACTCGACGGCGTTGTTCGGAAAGAAGCTTTTGAACTCGCCGTAGAGCTGCGCGGCAAGCGTTTTGTTCGGCGCGAGGACGAGGGCTGGCCGTTGCGTCTGCTCGATGATGTGGGCGACCGTGAACGTCTTGCCCGAGCCGGTCACGCCGAGCAGCACTTGGTTGCGTTCGTTGTCGCGAACGCCCGCAACCAACTCCTTGATCGCCTGCGGCTGGTCGCCCTTCGGCGTATACTCGGACACGATCTTGAACGGTATCCCGCCCTCCGACTTTTCCGGACGCGGCGGCCGATGCGGCACGAAATCGGGCGTCGTTCCGGCGACGATAGGATGGTTCGCGATGAGCGGCTGGCGCGCGAGAATATCGCGCTCTTTCTGTCCACGCTCTTCCGGCCTGGTCAGGATCGCAGCCAATCCCGCGTTGATGCTTTGATCTTCCGGCCGGAATCCGACATTGCGCAATGCTGGCAAGGTCGACGCGCTCGCCCGGTAAGCCGCTTGCATGGATTCGCCCAGACCCGGTGTCGAAGCAGCCGTCTCCGCCGGCGGCCCTTGCGGTTTCCCCGATCTTCCGCGCGATGGACGCAGCTTGCTGGCACGTGGTGGCGTTGCAACACTTTTTGGCATGCCGCGAATATGGCGCGAGTCATGGAACGATTCAAAGGCCAGGATGTCACTATTGTGCAGAATCGAGCTAAACGTGCCTTCCGTTGGCCGCGTAAAGAGGCCATTTACTTGTCCGGGCGCGGTCAGCTGCGTCTTTCATGTTCAATTTACACCTTGGAATTAGGAACACGCACATGAGCTTCATCAAATCCGCTATCGCGGCAGCTGCCCTGTTCGCTGTCGGCGCAACGGCCGTTATCGCGCAGACGACGACGCCAGCCCCGTCCAAGCCGATGACCGCACCTGCGCCATCCGCTCCTGCCACGACGAAGGCGCCCGCCGCCGCGAAGACTGTGAAAGAAAAGAAGGCGAAGGCCCCGCAGAGCGAGATCTCCAAGAAGTGCTCGCTGCAAGCCAACGACAAGGGCCTCAAAGGCAAGCCCCGCAAAGCCTTCCGCAAGCAGTGCATGAAGAAAGCCGCTTGATCAGGCAGTGATTGTACGGGATAGCGACCGGCAAACCGGTTGCTATCCCTTTTTGTTTTTCTTTCCAGCGCTAGTTCCCGGCTTCGGGCAAAGCACTGGTGCTATCGCGGATCGACCGGTGGCGAACCAGCCAAAATTAACAAACTTTTGATGCTCTGAAGCAGCATCGCGACAAAAAGCTGAACCAGACGAGAGGTGCTGCGTTATCTGTATGGTTGAGTTCATAGGAGGTCGATCATGAAAGGTTTTTCATTGGCTATTGCGGCCGCGGGTGCTGCACTTTCGATCAGCGCGAGCGGAGCGAACGCGGCGGTCGTGTGTAATGCCGAAGGCGACTGCTGGCGGACCAAGCAAAAGTATGAGTACCGGCCGGAATTCAAGGTCAAAATCTACGACGACAATTGGAAGTGGAAAGACCGGGATAATAAAAAGTACCGCTGGCGTGAATCACAGGAAGGCCGAGGTTATTGGCGAAAAGGTGTCTGGATAGGATTCTGAAGGCACGGTACAATATCGAAGAAAGGTCGTCAGTTATTGGCGACCTTTTTTGGTTGGAGATGGCAACTTTGTTTTGCGCTCCCATGATCAACTTATGCTTTCCTGTGACACCGTGCGCATAATGAACACTAATACTACGCGGCGATTGCCGAATTTGACTGCAGCATTCTAACGATTTTCGAATACGATCGCTGCCTGTCCTCTGCCGTGAAAGCGGTTTCTTCAACCGCGTTCCCGGAAAGCCCGCACGTACGACGCGGAAAAAACCGGTGCCAATGCGGGCTTTATCCGGGATCTTCCCGTGTCGCGGTTGGACACCAGCGGACACTTCCGGCAAGTAAAGATCCCGGATAGCCGCGCGTTGAGCAGCCAAACTCGCCGCGAGATAGAGGCGCGGCTTCCGGGAACGCGGGTGTGGGAGCCGGGCCGGGACCGTACGGACGTGGTGCTAGCAAACATAAATAGCAGCATCACTACCTCACACGCCTTCCCGGAAAGCCCGCACGTATGACGCGGAAAAAAACCGGTGCCGATTGCGGGCTTATCCGGGATCTTTCCGTGCCGAGGTTGGACACCAGCGAACATCGCCGGCACGTAGAGATCCCGCGCGTTGAGCATCTGAACTGCGCCGCAAGATCGAGGCGCGGTTCCGGGAACGCGGGTGTGGGGAGCTGGGCAGGCGACGAACAACGTCGACCAACGCTACTCCTCCAACCGCGTTCCCGGAAAGCCCGGCGAGAGATTACCCCTCACGTATGAGATCCCGTCGTGTCTGGCACTAGCCGACACCTCGCACGGCGATCAATCGGGGGGCGCGAAGCGGGCCTCGATTGATCGCCCAGTTTTCGTCATGGCCGCAACGGCGGCCATCCACGGCAAGCCTCAACGAGAGCAGTGTTATTGGCGAGCAAGATGGTGTGGCAACGGTCAGCCTTCCCCGCGACACCGCCATTGCAGCCCGTTGTCGTGGATGGCCACCTGCCCCGCAAGGGGACTTCCAAGTGGTCGCGTGGCCATGACGAGAAGGGGAGGTTGGTCGCGCACTATACAGCCGCTCACATTCACCACGTCGGCAACATTCCGCCAGACTTATCCCCGCTCGCCCAACCTGCCGCATACTCACCCTCGACCTATGCGCATGAGGGGACGCCAACCGGTGGCGACTGCTGGCGGCGCATGAGTTGGCAGGTTGAAGGGTCAAACCCGGGTACGCTCCCGGTGCCCATTCAAGGCTCGCCGCAGCGGCGCCGTGGAACCCGGCGTGTGGGTGTAATCCACCGAGTGCTGCGGGTAGGCCAAAAATCCTGTCGCGAGGTGGCCCGTTGCTGCTTCTTCTACAATTGCGGCAAGTCCGCCGCGGCTTCCGGTCACCTCGCCCCCTCGCTTAGGGAGCGTGAAAAACGAAAACCCAGCGATCGTGCTGGACGAATAGGAGCTTGAAGTTGTATCGGCACTATTTATACGACTCGCGGAGCGCTGTAGGAAAATTGCACCACGCCGCAAGCCGCAAAGCTTTGCGCACTGCGCTTCGCTAATGCGCCCTCCTCATCCCTCAATCGATGGTTTCTTGCGGGGCGTTGAAGGTGTCGCACTGCTGCATGTTGCCGGCTTTGAAACCTTGACTGAACCAGCGCACACGGGCGGCGGAGGATCCGTGCGTAAAGGCATCCTTGACGACGCGGCCGGACCCCATGTTGCGCTGAACCATGTCGTCACCAATCTGCGACGCGGCGTTGAGGCCCTCCTCGATATCGCCTTGCTGGAGGCGGCTCTTCAGCTGATCGTTGAGCTTTGCCCACACGCCGGCGAGGCAGTCCGCCTGCAGCTCCATCCGCACCTGAATGCGATTGCTGGTGCGCTGATCGGAACGCTCCTTCAACTCTTGGACGCGGTCGGCAATGCCAAGCAGCGTCTGCACATGATGGCCAACCTCGTGCGCCACCACATAGGCTTCGCAAAGTCACCTGGCGCGTTGAAACGCCGCTTCAACTCCTCATAGAACGCCAGATCGATGTAG
>JANOOW010000573.1:0-2002 GCA_031421555.1 Hyphomicrobiaceae bacterium
CGCTCGACCACTTCGCCGGCCGCGATGCGGTTTATGGTCTCCGGCGATAGCTGGCGGATGGCCAAGGGCGGCGGGCTCCAGTCGAGTGTGATGCGAATCACAGATCAAGGTTGATCCGCATCGTTACCACATCGCAGCGTGCCCGGCCAAAGTAGCGGATTCGCCGACACTGCTCACTTCACCAGCCGCTCGCGTGACAGCACCTTGGCGAGTTCGACGGCCGGCTGATCGAACGGATCGATGCCGAGCATCCGGCCCGCAAGGATTGTCTCGATCATGAAGTGCATCATCAGCGCCCCGATGGCTTCTTCGTCGAGACGAGCGATGTCGAACGTGCGAACCGGACGGCCTGCCTGCGCCAGCGCTTGCGGAACGCCCTGCGCTTGCGCTGCGACCAGATCACCAACGGTTCGGTTCGCCATTTCTTCGAGACCGGCTGCCGCCGCTAGTGCCGGATCGATCCGGTTTCCGCGCCCCGCGGTATCGAGCCGTAGCACCGTCATCAGATGCTCGCGCGGACCATCCATGAACAGCTGCAATTGGCTGTGCTGATCGAGCGGCCCGAGACAGGCGATCGGCGTCGTGCCCTCGCCCTTCTTGCCCAGGCTCTCCGCCCACAGCTGCACGAACCAGTGCGCGAGCCGCCCGAGCCGGTCGGAGTAGGGCATCATCACCTGCACGCGAATGCCGCGCGACTTCGACAGTCCAACTGCCAGTGCCGCACCGAGCGCCGGCGGATAGGCCATCGGCAGCGGTCGCGCACGAACACCGTCGGCGACCATCTTGGCGCCACGACGGATCGCGTGCACGTCGAGGCCGCGTGCGAGCGCTGGCAGCAAGCCGACGTTCGTCAATGCCGAGTACCGCCCGCCAATCCCGGTGTGATGGTCGAGCAGGGCAATGCCTTGCGCCTCGAACAACTGCCGCAAACCGTTCTTTTTGCCTTCCGCCGATGGTTCGGTCAGGCCGAGAAACGATGTTGGAATACGATCGGCCAAACCGGCCTTGGCATACGCATCGAGTGCCGCGATCGCTTGAACCAGCGTCTCCGGTGTATTGCCGGATTTCGAGGTGACGACAAACCGGGTGGTCGCCAAGTCCAGCCCGGCCAACCCCGCTTCAAGCGTCGAGGGATCGAGATTGTCGTAGAACCGCGTGCGCGGACGCTTCTTTTGCTCGGCATCAGCGCCGCCGGGAATGTTCCAGCCAGCCAGCTGCGCCAGCGTCTCGCCGCCGAGGCTCGATCCGCCGGTGCCGAAAAACACGATCGTCTTGGCGCCCGCGGACAGCTTTGCCAGCGCGGCGGCCGCCCGATCGATGTCGGCGGTTTCCTCTGGTACCAACAGCAACGGCAGCCGGTTGAGCGCATCGTCATCGGCGAGCCGGGATAGATGCGGAGCGAGCTTGGCCAGCCAGGACGCCAGCTCTGCTTCGCTCAAACCGTGCTCGCCGATGGCGCCGGGCAGACACCCGGCGATCGACTGCACGTAGGGCAACCGCGTGGCGGGTGCCACCGCTTTTGCATCGTCACGGGCGACCATGAGCTGGCTCTAACTCTTGCTATTCAAGTTTTTCGGTTTGCCAACCACCATGATGACGAGATTGTTCGTCTTCAGGATCCGCTTGGCAACACGCTTGAGATCGTCGATCGTCACGGCCTCGATCTGCGCATTCCGCTTGTCGACGTAGTCGATGCCGAGATCATCCAGCTGAATGGCGAGAAGCTGGTTGGCAATCTTCGAGTTGGTGTCGAAGCGCAATGCGTATGAGCCTGTCAAGAACGAACGCGAGTTCTCCCACTCTTCTTTGGTTGGACCCTCATCGGCCATGCGCTTCAGCTCGGCGCGAATGACATCGAGAGATTGCGCCATCTCGTCGTTCTTGGTGGCGACGCCGCCCGCGAATAGTGACGCCGCCCGCATCGGCTGAAGATAGCTGTAGACCGAATATGCGAGCCCGCGCTTCTCGCGCACTTCCTCCATCAGGCGCGAGGCAAAGCCGC
>JANOOW010000574.1:0-5293 GCA_031421555.1 Hyphomicrobiaceae bacterium
CACGAGCAGGTGCCCGCACTGGTCGAGCGTGTCGGAAAATATCACCGCCTCGAACGAGCCGGTCTGATCGGAGAACATGGCGAACGCGAACTTGTTGCCCTTCTGGCTCCGGCGTTCGCGCGCGGAAACCACGATGCCGGCGAGGCGAGCCGCCGAAACGCCGCTTTGCGCCGCCTGTTCGAACTCGACCCAGCTCATCGCATTGAGCCCGCGCAGTACGCTCTCATAGGCATCGAGCGGATGGCCCGAGAGGTAGAAGCCGACGGCCTTGAATTCTTCGTCGAGCCGCTCCATCGGCGTCCACACGCGGGCCGGGCGCAGATCGAGTTTAGCCGCGGCCGTAACGCCACCGCTCGCGCCGCCGAACAGATCGTTCATGCCGGTTGCAGCATCCGCCGCGAGACGGCCAGCGAGTGCGAGGATTTGGTCGGCGTTACCGTGCACCAGGGACCGGTTCGGATCGAAGCTATCGAAGGCCCCGGCACCGGCGAGCGTTTCGATGCCGCGTTTGTTCAGTGCCTTGGGGTTGAGACGGCGGGCGAAGTCTGACAGGTCAGCGAAGCGCCCATTCGCCTCGCGCTCGTCGATGATCGTCTGCACCGCGGCAGGCCCGATGTTCTTCAGCGCGGCTAAAGAATACCTGATCGCTCCAGCGCCCACCTTAGTTGCACCCGGCGACTCCCCTGCGGGGAGCCGGCCGCCGGGGGGGGGTGAGCCGGGCGCTATGCAAGGAATTGCTCCGAAGTCTACGAAGGATGAATTTGCGCAGGGCGGTAGCATGTCGATGCCGGCGCGCCGGGCCTCGGCGGCGAACGTCGCAAGCTTGTCGGTATTGGCCATGTCGAGCGTCATCGACGCTGCGATGAACTCCTCGCGGAAGTTGGCCTTCAGGTAGGCCGTGTGATAGCTGATGAGTGCGTAGGCTGCGGCATGGCTCTTGTTGAAACCGTAGCCGGCGAACTTGTCGACCAGCTCGAAGATGTAGACCGCGTCGTCCTTCTTTACGCCCTTGCCAACGGCGCCCTCGACGAATTTCTTTTGCTGGGCGGCCATCTCGTTCTTGTCTTTTTTGCCCATCGCGCGCCGCAGCAAATCGGCCTGCCCGAGCGTGTAGCCACCCATCACCTGGGCGATCTGGATCACCTGCTCCTGGTAGATGATGACGCCGTAGGTCTCTTTCAAAATCCCTTCGAGTAGCGGATGCAGGCAGTCGACCGGTTCCTCGCCGTGCTTGCGGTTGATGTAGGTCGGGATGTTGTCCATCGGGCCCGGACGGTACAGCGAGACCATGGCGATGATGTCGTCGAAGCGATCGGGGCGTAGCTTCTTCAAGCTCTCCCGCATGCCGGTCGATTCCAGCTGGAACACGCCCACGGTGTCGGCCTTGGCGAGCAGATCGTATGATGCCTTGTCGTCGAGCGGCAACTTCAGCAAGTCGATGTCGATGCCGCGGCCAGACTTGATCAGATCCACGGCCTTGCGCAGCACTGTGAGCGTCTTCAATCCGAGGACGTCGAACTTGACGAGGCCGGCTGCCTCGACCAGCTTCCAGTTGAATTGGGTGACCGGAAAATCGGACTTAGGATCGCGGTACATCGGCACGAGCTGATCGAGCGGGCGGTCGCCGATCACCATGCCGGCCGCGTGGGTCGACGCGTGGCGGTACAACCCTTCGAGCTTCTGTCCGATCTCCAGCAGCTTGGCGACCATCGGATCGCTGTCACGTTCTTCCTGCAGTTTCGGCTCGGACGCGATGGCTTCCGGCAAAGTCACCGGGTGCGCGGGATTGTTCGGCACCAATTTGCACAGCCGGTCGACTTGGCCGTACGGCATCTGCAGCACGCGGCCGACGTCACGCAGCACCGCGCGCGCCTGCAGCTTGCCGTGTGTGATGATCTGCGCGACGCGATCGTGCCCGTATTTTTTCTGCACGTAGCGAATGACTTCGTCGCGCCGGTCCTGGCAGAAGTCGATGTCGAAGTCGGGCATCGACACGCGTTCGGGGTTCAGGAACCGCTCGAACAGCAGGCCGAACCGCAACGGATCGAGATCGGTAATCGTGAGCGACCATGCGACCACCGAGCCAGCGCCGGAACCACGACCCGGGCCAACAGGGATTCCGTTCGACTTCGACCATTTGATGAAGTCGGCAACGATCAGGAAGTAGCCGGGGAACTTCATGCCGGTGATAACGCCGACTTCGAAGGCCAGACGCCGGCGGTAATCATCGGCGGTAAAACCAGGCGCGAGTTCGATCTCGGCCAAGCGATTTTCGAGGCCCTCCTCGGCCTGCCGTTTCATCTCGGCTGCTTCGGCGGCGAGTTGTTCCTCGTCGGTTGCGCCTTCTATGGTCGCAACGAACCGCGGCAGGATGGGCTTGCGGCCCTTGGGTCGGAATGCGCAGCGCTTGGCGATCTCGATCGTGTTGTCGAGCGCCTCGGGCAAATCGGCGAACAGCGCCGTCATTGCCTCAGGGCTTTTGAATCCGTGCTCGGGCGTTAAGCGCCGGCGATTGTCCTCGACGACGTAGTTGCCGCCAGCGATGCAGATCAACGCATCGTGCGCTTCGTAGTCTTCGGGGCCCGCGAAATAAGCCTCGTTGGTCGCGACCAGCGGCAGATCGAGCGCATGGGCGAGCTCGATCAACTGCGGCTCGACCTGCACCTCGTGGGCAAGCCCGTGACGCTGGATTTCGACGTACAGCCGGTCGCCGAAAATCTTGGACAGGGTCTTGAGGCGCGCCATCGCCAGATCGCGTTGGCCATCGCGCAGCGCGCGATCGATCGGACCATCTGGCCCGCCCGTCAACGCAATCAACCCGCCGGCGTGATCTTGCAGCGCGTCCAGCTTGATGTGGGTCGTCTCATCGGCAGCGGTGTCGAGATAGGCCATGCTGCCGAGCCGCATGAGGTTTGCGTAGCCGGTGTCGTTCATTGCCAGCAGCGGCAGCGCGCCGGCAGGCTTGGACACCGGTTCGTTGCGCCCCGGCCGTTGCAGACCCTCCTTCTGTGGCGCGTCGAGGAAGTCGGTGGCGAGTGTCACGCCGACAATCGGCTGAATGCCGGCCGCCGAAAGTTTGTCGGAAAATTCCAGCGCACCGAACATGTTGTTGGTGTCGGTCAGGCCGACGGCTGGGTAGCCCATCTTCTCAGCGAGCTTGGCGATCTTGCCGATCGGCAGCGCACCCTCGAGCAGCGAGTAGGCGGAGTGCACCTTGAGATGCACAAAACGCAGGTCCGCTCGAGCAGAGCCGGGCAATGCCGCCTCCACAGTTCTTTGAGCCGCAAGAGCAGCTTCCCGCTTCCCGGCCTTCTCATTGAGTTTTCGAATCGCAGCCTCCATGGCGGCGATCCTAGTCCACCTCGTGACTGCAGGCCATGCACTGCGGCGTCCAGGCAAAGCGGCGTGGATAACCGGCGAATGGGTCAATCAGCCGAAGCCGTTGCCATCGCGCGCTTGAAGTAGGTTCGTGACGCGTCCGGGATCCGCCGCTGTTGCGGCAACTGCGGTTCCGGGTCGCGGTCGCGTGACGTGGCATCGCTCACGCGAACCGGTGACCTGTTGCGAGGACCGCCGTAGTTGGGGCTGTAGGGTTCCGCCGGGTCATCTGGTGCGGTGTTCGGCCGTTGGCCCGGCTCGACCGGCGGCTCCTTGATCGGATCTCCCGGTTCGGCGACATACGCACTTTGCCGCGCACTTGGGGCGGGCACCGGCGGGTTCGCATTGGCCCAGCTGGCTTGTTCGTTTTGGCGGGCGGTACTGCAGCCACCCAATGTGACGCCGAGGCCGGCGACGATCGATGCCAAGGCTGCGAAACGCGCCACTTTCGGCAACGCGGCTAAGTAAGCGACTGCACGCATGATTACTCGAACTCCGGCGAACGCGACTGAGGCGCAACGTGCCAGTTCAAGGTGAACATTTACTTAAAGGCCGTACCGTCTCGATCGGATCGCCGCGATGAAGATGATCAGCTCCAAGTGCGCAAGGTCACTTGGTTCCCATTTTTTTCCGCTTCTCTGGCCAGCGCTTACGCAGGCTGAGCGTGTTTGCCAATCCATCAGTCTGCCGTTAATGTTCGGGTTTCAGTACCCCCCGGATAGCACGGAGATACCAGATGGCTTTCAAACTCCCCGAACTACCCTACGCTTATGATGCACTCGCGCCGTACATGTCGGCGGAGACGCTGCAATTCCATCACGATAAGCACCACCTGGCTTACGTCGAAAACGGCAACAAGTTCGCTGGCGCCGGTACGAAGTACGACGGCCAAGCGATCGAAGACATCTGCAAGGCGGCATTCACAGCCAAGGATATGCCCGTCGTCAACAACGTCGGCCAGCACTACAACCACCTGCACTTCTGGCAGTGGATGAAGAAGGACGGCGGCGGCAAGAAGTTACCCGGAAAAGTCGGCGAGCATGTCGAGAAAGACCTCGGCGGCTACGACAAGATGCGCACCGATTTCGTGCAAGCTGGCGTCAGCCAGTTTGGTGCAGGCTGGGCCTGGCTCGCCGTCAAGGGCGGCAAGCTCGAGATCATGAAAACCCCGAACGGTGAAAACCCGCTGATGCACGGCGCAAGCCCAATTCTGGGTGTCGATGTGTGGGAGCATAGCTATTACATCGACTACCGCAATGCGCGGCAGAAATATCTGGAAGCCTTCGTCGACAATCTCGTCAATTGGGAACATGTCGAGGAAATGCTCGGCAAGGCGAAATAAGCCTCTCTATCAGCGATTTTACGTTCAGCCCTCGTGACCCCTGCGGTTGCGGGGGCCTTTTTTCGATGACGAGTATTTGTGATCCGAAGATCACGTGCGAAACATTCTCGGCCCAAAGCAGGCATTCGATCCGCTCTATCAAAAGGCGCTTTTCGAGACCGGGTACAAGATGGGCCGTGGCGGCATCGGTTGGATGAAGGTCCCACCGGAGCTGTTACCGACAACGCCGCGCGCGACAGCGATACCGGTGACCGAGGCGAGGAGCGACGCTTTAGCTCGAGCGGTTGCTGCGCCCAATCTGTTCGATGTCTTGATCGGGCCTCAAGAGCCTTCAGCGTGCGATGTTAGCCGGCGGGTTGACCGGCGCCTGCGATATTGCCGGCTTCGGTGGCGCTTTTGCAGCGACCGGCGGAGCTGGCAGTGAGGGGCCAGCCTTGCCCAGACCAGAAGCACCCTTGGTAGTAGGCGGGGCCGTACCCGCAGCCGCTTTTGCTGCAGGTGCGGCTTGAACGTTCGCCTTTGGCTTTACCGCCTTCGAGGCAAGATACTTCGCACGCACCGTGGCGTTGCTGC
>JANOOW010000575.1:0-12032 GCA_031421555.1 Hyphomicrobiaceae bacterium
TCTACGGCTGGCGTGGCGCCGAGGTCGACAACATCCTCCGCTTCGATAAGGATTTTCCCGGCGCCACGATTATTCGCCTGGAGCGCAACTATCGCTCTACCGGGCACATCCTTGCGACCGCATCCGCCTTGATCGCGCACAACAAAGGCCGTCTCGGCAAGACGCTGTTCACCGACGGCGCCGACGGCAACAAGGCGACCGTTACCGGCGTGTGGGACGACGAGGAAGAAGCGCGCATCATCGCCGATGATATCGAGACCGCGCGCAAGTCCGGCCAAAAGCTCAACGACATGGCAATTCTCGTGCGCGCTTCGTTCCAAATGCGCAGCTTGGAAGACCGTTTCGTCACGCTGGGCTTACCCTATCGCGTGATCGGCGGCCCCCGGTTCTACGAGCGGCAGGAGATCAAGGACGCCGTCGCCTATCTGGAAGTGGTGGCGAATCCGGTCAACGATCTAAAGTTCGAGCGCATCGTCAACGTGCCGAAGCGCGGCCTTGGCGACACCACCGTCAAGCGGATCCACGAGCTGGCGCGGGCGCGCGAAATACCGATGTATCACGCCGCACGGATGATGACGGAGTCCGATGATCTCGCCGGCAAGGCGCGCAGGTCTCTGACCGACCTGCTGGCAAGCTTCGAGCGCTGGCGCGCCTTGATCACGACTGCGAAACACACCGAGCTTGCCGAGATGATCCTCGACGAGAGCGGCTACACCTACATGTGGCAGTCCGACAAAAGCCCGCAAGCGCAATCGCGGCTGGAGAACTTGAAGGAGCTGATCCGCTTCATGCATCAGTTCGAGACGCTCGGTGGTTTCCTCGAACACGTCTCACTCGTCATGGATGTCGATGCCGGCAATGACGGCGACCGTGTTTCGCTGATGACGCTACACGCCGCCAAGGGCCTCGAGTTCGACACCGTGTTCCTGCCCGGCTGGGAGGAAGGATTGTTTCCGCACCAGCGCTCGCTCGACGAAAGTGGGCTGGCCGGTCTCGAAGAAGAGCGCCGGTTGGCCTACGTCGGCGTCACGCGCGCTAAGAAGATGGCGAAGATTTCGTTCGCGCAAAACCGGCGCAATCGCGGGCTCTATTCAGCAGCCGTTCCATCGCGCTTCGTAGACGAGTTGCCGGAGGCGCACGTCGATGTGATCGAGGCAAAGAGCCCGTTTGGCGGCGCATATCAAAACTTCGGCGGCAACTTTGGCGGCAGCCGTGGTGGCTATGCGCCGAGCCGTTTCGATGACGTGCAGGCGAGCAACGCGCCGTTTCAATCGACGTATCAGACGCCGGGCTGGCAACGCGCGCAGCAGCAATGGAAGAAAGATGGCTTCAAGAAAAAGCCGCCCATGCAGCTTGAAGGCGAGTTGGTGGCATCATCGACCGCCTCGCAAACGACATTCGCGATGGACGACCGCGTGTTCCACCAGAAATTCGGCTATGGCCGCGTGACCGAAATCGACGGCAATAAGCTGACGGTGGAGTTCGAAAAAGCGGGATCGAAGCGGGTTGTGGATAGCTTCCTGGAGAAGCATTAAAGCCCGCCGCCTTCCGTCATCCCGGAAGCCGAAAGCGTAGCGTCGGCTATCCGGGACCCAGCAGAGAAGCGCCGGAGGCCCAGAGTATATCGAGCCTTCGGCCCATTATTGCTGGGTCCCGGCTCGCAGTCGGCGTAAGCACGCCTCCTTTGGCCGGGATGACGGACGTTAAAAATCGATGGATAGGGACTAATCTAGCCCCTACCACTCACATTTCCTTCAGCGCGTGCGCGATGATCTTGCGCATGACGCTGGGCAGGGCTTGGGTCGCCAACGACCGGCGCGGCACCCATCGGCAGCGCGGCGCGTCGGCCCAAATTGTCAGCGCAACATCGGCCGGCACGATGGCGACATGGACGATGAGTTCCAGCTTGAAATGCGTGAATACGTGGACCACAACGTCCGGCGTCTGCCACCAGTCGGCCTGAACCGGCGCCGCGCGCACTGCATCCGTCAACGATGGCAGATCATCGCGCCACACGGTCGAAGGCACTTCCATCATGCGCGCGAGCAGACCGGCATCGGGGCGCTGACGCAACAAAACATGCCCATCCTCCCGCAACGCCAGGAACGCGTGGCCGAAGCGCTCGGGCCGCGCCGATTTCCCGGCCTTGCGCGGCAGGGTCGCTTCGATGCCGAGAGCGAAACCTTCGCAATGCCGATGCAGCGGGCAAATCAAGCACGACGGCCGCTTCGGCGTGCACACCGTTGCACCGAGATCCATCATTGATTGCGCGAAATCGCCGGGGCGGTCATCCGGTGACAGAGCCGTAGCGCGACGCTTTATCTCGCTCTTTACCGCAGGCAACGGCGTATCGAGCGCAAACAATCGCGACACCACCCGCTCGACGTTGCCATCGACAGGCATCGCTGTTTCACCGTAGGCGATCGAAGCGATAGCGGCGGCGGTATAAGGTCCGATGCCAGGCAACGTCAGCAGTTTTGCCTCGTCGCGGGGAAACTTTGCTCCATGATCAGACACGATCGCTTGCGCGCACTTGTGCAGGTTGCGCGCGCGGCTGTAATAGCCCAGCCCCGCCCAAGCAACGAGAACATCATCGACGCTGGCCGCTGCCAGAGCTTTCACCGTCGGCCAGCGATCGAGAAAGTTCGCGTAGTAGGGAATGACTGTTTTGACGCCCGTCTGCTGCAGCATGATCTCGCTCAGCCAGACGCGGTACGGATCGGCTTTTTTTCCCGGTGGATAGCGCCACGGGAGTGTCCGGTGATCGCGATCGTACCAATCCAGCAAAAGCGCGGCCATGCTGGGTCCCCGGCCCAACTTGCCCGGTAGCTCGAGTTGCTTGCCAGCCACAGCCGTCACGGTCGAACCTCTGCGCTCGTGCGAATCGAACTCATGTGATGGTAGGGTCGCACGGTCGAATTTGGTATGACTGATAGGTACACTCCTGTGAGCAAACTGCCGCTGCCGCGTACTGTGCCAATAGCGCAACGCCTGCAAATGCCGAAACGGCCGGCGGCTGGACGGATGTTCGTAAAGCCGGTTTATCGCGGCCGTTCGGTGGGTACGTTCGTGCCCAAGATCACGCAGAAAGTATTCGAGAAGTTCGGCTTTTCGACAGCAACTTTGCTGACGGATTGGGCCATCATCGTTGGCGCGGATCTGGCTGCTTACACAGCGCCGGAGCGGTTGAAGTGGCCACGCAGCTTCGAGGGCGCGACTGACACCGGAGAGGGCGAAACGGCGAGGGCGGGCGCAACGCTGATGCTACGCGTCGAACCAGCGCGAGCCCTTGATATCCAGTATAAGGCGCGGCTGCTGATCGACCGCATCAACGCGTACTTCGGGTATCGCGCGGTGGCCGAAATCCGGCTGATCCAGGCGCCGCTCATTCGTTCGGCGCTTCCGGCCCCGCGCGTCCCATCAAAGGCTGCGTTACCGCCGACCGCTGCCGTGCAGGCAATCGAAAACGATGCGCTGCGCGAGGCCTTGGCCATGCTCGAAGCCAGCATAGCCGCGAAGAAAACCCGCATTCATACTTGAGGCGCGGTGATTGCCGCGATTGTGATCACCGGCTGCGACTACCATTCAGTTGGCATTCAGCACGGTATTGCCTACATGGTCGCAAAGAGAAACGAATTGACTGATCAGGGTTGGCGTTGAATACGTCGCCCGGCGAACCAGGAGGCCGAAGCCCGTGTCAACCAATCTACCTCCGATATCACGCCGCGCCATGATGATCGCCGCTGCCGCAACGGCTGCAAGCGTGCCGCTCGCTGGCCCGGCATCGGCTCAACGCAAGGCTGCGGCTGGAGCTGACGCCGATGTCGCCGAACTCATGAAGCCTGGCGAGCTGCCCGATCTCGCGATCGGCGCGGCCGACGCCAAGGTGACTGTCGTCGAATACGCGTCGATGACCTGCGGTCATTGCGCCAACTTCCACAAGAAGGTGTTCCCGGCCTTGAAGACGAAGTACGTCGACACTGGCAAGGTTCGCTTCATATTCCGCGAGTTCCCACTCGATGATCTCGCCGCTGCCGCCTCTATGCTGGGCCGTTGCGCAGGCGGTGGATCAGACGTCGCGAAAAGCTTCGACCTGACCAGCATCCTGTTCGAAAAGCAGGAGGATTGGGCATTCGCCAAGGGTAATCAGGCAGCCAAATTGTTCGAGATCGCGAAGCAGGCCGGCTTTACGCAAGAAAGCTTCGATAAGTGCTTGACCGATCAGAAGTTGCTCGAGCAGATCTCGGCGACGCGCGAACGCGGTTCCAAGACGTTCGGCGTGAGCTCAACGCCGACATTCTTCATCAACGGCAAGCGCCTGGCGGAAGCCCCTTCGTTGGAAGCTTTCGAGAAAGCTTTCGACACCCTCCTGAAAGCATCCTGATCCATCATGAAAACTGGCGGCAAATCACTATTGCGCAATGCCGCTGCCTGTTTGCTGGCCATGAGTGTCCTTAGCGCGTGCTCGGGCGATGTAATTTTGTCGACCTCGCCAGCCGATAGCGGGCCGTCGACAGCACTTCTCACGGGTGCGACGCCGGATAAGCCGCAGTTCAACCCCTTCGCCGATGCGACGACCCGGGCACCCGGTGGCCGGGAAGTTATCGTCAATCCCACTGTTGCCGATATCATGCAGCCAGTGAACGACATTCCCGAGCTGTCGGTTGGCCGGGTCGATGCGCCTGTGACGATCATCGAGTTCGCCTCACTCACCTGTCCTTTTTGCAAGCAATTTCAAGCCGAAATTTTTCCGGCTCTGAAGCGCGAGTACATCGATACGGGCAAGGTGCGATTCATCATCCGCGATTTTCCGATCGGGATGCAATCTGGCGCGGCGACCATCGCCATGCGCTGCGCGCCACCGGCCAAGCAACTGGCGTTGTACGAAAAGTTCCTGGCCCAGCAGTCCATTTGGGTGAGTCAGGAAGTGCGCCGGGACCCAATCTTCAAAATTGCATCTCAGGTGGGGATGACTCGCGCGGAGTTTGACGCTTGCTATGAGAATCGGGGCATGATCGCAGCTCTGAACTCAATGAAGGAGCGCGGTCGCACACTCGGTATCATCGGCACACCAAATTTCTTTGTGCAGGGCAAGCTGATCAAAGGCACTCTGGACATGAACAAGATACGCGAACTGGTAGACCCGATTTTGGCTGGCCGCGCGACGGTTGAGCCTGCGGGTCTCACGCGTTGATCCAACGCCGACGGTTGATCCGGGATCGCCTCGCTCTGAGCACTGCGCAGGAGGCTTGACGACCCGTGCACATGAACCGCCTTCGGCTGCTCGGCTTCAAGTCGTTCGTCGAGCCGACCGATCTCATCATCGAAAAGGGGTTGACCGGCGTCGTCGGCCCGAACGGTTGCGGCAAATCGAACTTGCTGGAAGCGCTCCGCTGGGTAATGGGTGAAACCTCGCACAAGTCGATGCGCGCCGCCGCCATGGACGATGTGATTTTCTCCGGCACCACCACGCGCCCCGCCCGCAACTGGGCCGAAGTGACGATCTTCCTCGATAACTCGAAGCGCACGGCACCGGCAGAGTTCAACGACGTCGACACGATCGAGATAACCCGTCGCATCGAGCGCGAGGCAGGCTCGGCCTATCGCATCAATGGCCGCGACGCGCGCGCCCGCGACATCAAGTTGTTGTTCGAGGACGCGGCCACCGGTGCGCGTTCGCCCGCACTCGTGCGACAGGGCCAGATCGCCGAGATCGTCAATGCAAAGCCGGAGCAGCGCCGTCGCGTTCTGGAAGATGCGGCGGGCATCGCGGGCTTGCACAGCCGCCGTCACGAGGCCGAACTGCGGCTCAGGGCTGCCGAAGGTAATCTCGCGCGCCTTGGCGACATCATCGGTCAATTGGTGTCCCAGCTCGACGGTCTGAAGCGGCAGGCCCGGCAGGCCAAGCGCTACAGGGAACTATCCGTCGAGATTCGCCGCAACGAAGCGCTACTGCTCCACTTGCTGTGGACCGAGGCGCAAACCCAGGTTGATGCGGAGGAAGCTTCGTTGCTTGCCGCACTGTCGGCACTGGGCACGGCGGCGCAGGCCGAGGCAGCGGCAACGCGTCTCGAAGCCGAACTATCCGAAAGCATGCAGCCGTTGCGAGATGCCGAGGCCACGCGTGCCGCAGTTCTCGCCCGCATCAGGATCGAGCAGGCCAACTTCGAAGCCGAGGCCAAGCGTTCTGCCGACCGGCAGCGCGAACTGATGGGCCGGGCGCAGCAGTATGCGACCGACCTCACACGCGAACAAAGTCAATTGACCGAAGCGGCCGATACGCTGGCTCGTCTAACGGCTGAGCTGGACGGTCTTTCTGGTGCAGATGCCGGCGCGATCGATCAGGATGCCGACAACATCGATAAGCTCGATGCGGCGGAAGCCGCGCTCGGCAAGGCTGAGCGCGAACTCAATACGTTGACACAAAAGGCGTTCGAAACAGCAGCCAAACGCCGGAGCCTAGACGCCAGCCTCGCCGCCGCGCGCGAGCAATCGGTGAAGATTGCACGCCAGATCTCGGGCCTCGATGCGCAGATCCGCGAAATTGCCGGTAAGGCGCCCGACGCGCAGCATCTTGCGCGGCTGCAGCATACCGCTCGTGTCCTCGCAGCCCAGATCACCCAGATCGAAGGGCAGACGATCGAAGCCGAAAGCAATGTGCGTAAAGCTGCGAGCGCGGCCAAGGGGAAGCGTGATGAAGCCCGTGCCGCAAGTCTGGCAGCTGGCGAAGTGCGCACCGAGCTATCGACGCTTGCCCGCATGTTGGTGCCGGTGCGCGACGATGACGTGCCGCCGATCGTCGATAAGCTCAAAGTCGCATCCGGCTATGAGGTGGCGCTTGGCGCCGCACTTGGCGACGATCTCGACGCGCCAATTCAGACCGATTACCCGATCCACTGGCGCCGGATTGATCCGGCCGCCGATGATGCCGGATTGCCCGAAGGCGCCGAGCCGCTGTTCAACCGCGTCAAAGGCCCGGCTGAACTCACCCGCCGTCTGCGTCAGATCGGCGTCGTATCGCGCACCGCCGGCCACCGGCTGCAACCCGCATTGAAGCCGGGTCAGCGGCTCGTGTCCCGCGAAGGCGACTTGTGGCGTTGGGACGGCTTTGTCGCGGCCGCCGAAGCGCCGACCGCCGCCGCCCAGCGACTGGCGCAGCGCAACCGTTTAGCCGACCTCGAAGCGCAAGCCTCAGGCGTCCTGTCCGCTGCCGACGACGCCAGCGCGCACGAAAAGATCGCGGCCGACTTGCAGGTGGCCGCCGAGACCGAGGATAGCCGCATCCGGCAACTTTGGCGCGATACGTCGGCAGAACTGGCCCGCACGCGCCAGACCCTTACCGAAATCGAGCGCAGTGCCCGGGAAACCGAGCAGCGCCTGCAAACGGCGTCGGAAGCCAAGGCGAACGCCGAAGATGCGATGATGGAGGCGTCCGAGAAGTTGATCGAGGTAGAAACCGCGATCGACATGCTCGACGGCGAAGAAGACCTCTCGCCGCTGGTCGTGGACAAGCAAGCCGAGGTCACAAAACTGCGTTCCGCCGTGACCGAGATCAAAGCCGAGATCGTCAGCCTCGAGCGCGAACGCGTGGGGCGCACCAACCGTATTGCCGCGATCTCGGCCGACCTGCGGCGCTGGTCGGCGCGGCATGCAGCGGCGAGCCAGCACATCGGCGATCTTCAAGCACGTAAAGCTGAAGCGACGGACGAACTTGAAAGCCTATCCGAGTTGCCCGAGTTGATCGACGAACAGCGCCAGAAGTTGATGAATGGCATGGCCCAGGCTGAACAGCACCGGCTGGCTGCCGCAAATGCGCTCGGTGTCGCCGAAAATGCGCTGCGCACCGCGGTGCAGGATATGCGCGCGGCCCAGGCTGCGGTCGCCAACGAGCGCGAGGCTCGCGCCCGCATCGAGACCCGGCTCGAAAATGCGCGGATCCGGCGTCAGGACGAAGCCCGCAAGATCCGTGAGACCCTCGATTGTGCGCCCGAAGCGTGCCTCGCGTTAGCTCAGCTGGAATCCGGCTACAAGATTGGCTCGCTCGCGGAAGTTGACCGCCAGTTGACGCGTCTCAAGACGGATCGCGAACGGCTGGGTGGCGTCAACCTGCAAGCCGATGACGAACTGCAGGCGATCCAAGCACAAGTGGATGGCATGGATGCCGAAAAGCGCGACGTCGAAGAGGCCATCGCCAAGCTGCGCGGCGCTATCGGGCAGCTCAATCGCGAGGCCAAGAAGCGCTTGATGGAAGCATTCGAAATCGTCAACGGGCACTTCCAGCGATTGTTCACAACGCTATTCGGCGGCGGCGAAGCACGCCTCGAACTGCTCGAAAATCCCGACGATCCGCTCGAAGGCGGGCTCGAAATCATCGCCAAGCCGCCGGGCAAGAAGCCCGCGACCCTGTCGCTGCTGTCAGGTGGCGAGCAGACACTGACCGCGATGTCGCTGATCTTCGCCGTGTTTCTTACCAACCCATCGCCGATCTGCGTGCTGGACGAGGTCGACGCACCACTCGATGACGCCAACGTCGACCGGTTTTGCACGCTGCTCGAAAGCATGGCGCATGAGACCGCGACCCGGTTCCTGGTCATCACACATCACCCGATGACGATGGCCCGCACAGACCGGTTGTTCGGCGTTACGATGGGCGAGCGCGGCGTCTCGCAGCTGGTGTCGGTGGATCTGGCGACGGCAGAGAAGTTCCGCGAGACTGCTTGAAGCCGCAACGTCAGTCGAGGATGCGCGCGACGCGGAAACCGACGGTGTTAGATGCAGAACCTGCGTCGAGAACTGTACGTGCAGCCGATCTGGCTTGCGCGGCCGAGCTATCCCAGCCGCCACCGCGGATAACGTGCTGGCTGCAGTCGCCGCGCAAGTTCGTCGCTCGTCCATCAAGTTGATTGAACGTGAGATCAGGGTTCCAGCAGTCCTCGACCAATTCCCAGGCGTTGCCGTGCACGTCGTGGATACCGAACTGATTGGCCGTCGTGTACCCGACTGGGATCGTGCCATCGCGTCCGCGATTGAAGTTCGCGTGCGATGAGCCGAGCAGTGGACCGTGCGTGTACTCCGTGCTCGCACCAGCACGCGCCATGTACTCCCACTCGGATTCCGACAGCAAACGATAGCTTTTCTTGGTTTTTTGAGACAACCAGACTGTATACGCCTTGGCATCGCGCCAGGTGACACACACGACCGGATGAGTGCCGGATTGCTCGAAACCTGGGTTGCGCCAGCTGGCGCTGATGTTACTGCGGCCGGTAACTGCGCATCCACCGCCTGCCGTATGTTTTGCATCCTCCGAAAAGGCTTGGAACTGATCCCGCGTGATCTCGAACCGGCCGACGGCGAATGGCTCCGCCAGAAGGACATCGACAGGACCTTCGTTGTCGCGGCGGCCCTTTTCGAGTCCCGGCGAGCCCATCTTGAAGCGGCCGGCGGGCACCGCGATCATCGACGGGCAGCCCTCGCAATCCGCAAACGGGCCAACCGGCAGTTTCCGGTCGGCGACAGCAGCCTTTGCCGGAGTATTCAGGCCGCGCAGGCCGACGGCTGCGCCATCGCCGCCCTCCTTAGCATCGCCCTTCGCTGCCGCCTCCTTCGCTTGGCCACTTTCGCCAGCGGCTGGGACGCCGCCTCGCCAGGGGCTATTATCGGGACCGTAAAACATGATGTAGAGGATCGCCGAGACGGTCGAAAACATCGCAGCCATTACGGCGCCGCGGTGGCGCACGGCCAAGCCTGCCTCGATCGCGTAGATTATTACGCCGAGCATCACGATCAGGAACCAGAAAAGGGTATCGAGCGCCGTCACTGCCAAAGCCTTGGTCGAATCAAGACGCGTTCACTGAGCGCCTATCTACCCGATCCTCCGCAAAATCGCGAGGCGGCAAATACCGCGTATAAAGACCAACAGCTTCCGTTGCTTATTTCTCACGGCCGAGACGGACCGCTTTTATCGCCTGCGCGTTTTCGCCATACCCCCGATAGTTGATCAAGTGAGCCCTCTTCCTTGACACTCCGCGAACCAGCTGCCTATAGATCGGGCGGTTTCGAGCCTTGGCCGGGATGAAAAGTCCCGGTGGCATTGAGGTGTGTCCGTGTCTACCAACCACGACGGTAAGGGCGACAAAGGGGAGCACACCTCTTCGGAAGGCGCGAAGCCGAAGGGGATCAGCGCCGATGACCGGGCAGCGTTCGAACAGCGCGCCGCTCGCATCGGTGAAAAGTTGAACGTGGCGAAGGGACGTCATCCAGTTCCAACGTCCACGTCGGTTGATGCAGGAAACCGGAATGGCAAAGCCATGGGCCGGGCTTTGCGGATCTCGACCGAACTGATCGGCGGAATTGTCGTGGGTGGCGCCATCGGTTGGGGACTAGACCGGTGGCTAGGAAATGAAAAGCCCTGGTTTTTCATTGTGTTTTTCCTGCTTGGTGCGGTTGCTGGCATTTTGAATGTCGTGCGTGCCGCCTCGAAGGAGAAGACACCTCCGGCGCCGTCCGTGCCTGACGAAGATGAAGACCGATAGAAGTTGAAGGGAATTTTGGATCGTGGCGGCTGGAGCGGATGGCGGGCATAGCCCGATCACGCAATTCGAACTGAAGACATTGGTGCCGCTGAAGATCTTCGGCGTCGATGCCTCGTTCACGAACTCGTCGTTGTTCATGCTGCTGGCAACTGGGCTGGTAATTGCCTTCCTGGTATCGGCCATGCGCGGGCGATCGCTTGTTCCCGGCCGGCTGCAATCCGTTGCGGAAATGATCTATGAGTTCGTCGCTGGTACCGTGCGCGAGAACGTTGGCGAAAAAGGCATGAAGTTTTTTCCACTTGTCTTTGCGCTGTTCATCTTCGTGCTCATCTTGAACCTGATGGGGATGGTTCCCGGTGGCTTCACGGTGACCAGTCACATCATCATCACCGCCGCCATGGCCCTGCTGGTAATCAGCATCGTGATCCTTTACGGCATCGCCCAACACGGCTTGAGCTTCTTCAAGCTGTTTGTACCATCCGATGTGCCGGCATGGCTGTTGCCGCTGCTGGTGCCAATCGAGGTGATCTCGTTCATCTCCCGTCCAATCAGCCTTTCGGTCCGCCTGTTCGCGAACATGCTGGCTGGCCACATCGCACTCAAAATTTTTGCTGGATTCGTCGGTACACTGGCGTTCGCCGGCGGTTGGGCGCTGCTCGCGCCATTGCCGCTTGCACTTACCGTCGGGCTCACCGCACTGGAGTTTCTGGTAGCTGGGTTGCAAGCCTACGTGTTCGCCGTTCTAACCTGCATTTACCTCAACGATGCCGTGCATGGCGGCCATCACTGAGTTTGCAGTTCCAAAGCCTTCCCGTTCTCACCTCCAACAAACCTAATAATCAACCTCCAGGAGCACTCAGATGGATCCAGTTGCAGCGAAATACATTGGCGCAGGTTTGGCCTGCCTGGGCATGGCCGGTGCCGGCATCGGCCTTGGCAACCTGTTCGGCCAATTCCTCTCGGGCGCATTGCGCAATCCATCGGCTGCCGATGGCCAGCGTGGCACGCTGCTGCTAGGTTTCGCGTTGACGGAAGCTCTCGGCATCTTCTCACTGCTGATCGCCTTGCTGTTGCTGTTCGCAGTCTGATATCTGCGCCTGTTCGCATCATATCCAGACGAGTGAAGTATGGCGCATCCGGTTTCCCGGGTGCGCCCTTTTTCAGGTAAGAACATCCGATGGCGTCCGGCCCTACGACCACAACGAAGCAGACGACCACCACAACTGGCACGGCCGCGCCGGCCGACACCCCCGGCAAGGGCGGCTTTCCGCCGTTCAATCCCGACACCTTCTCATCGCAGCTGATATGGCTGGCGATTGCATTCGGCGGACTTTACCTGCTTCTGAAGCGCGTTGCTCTGCCACGTGTCGGCGAAGTCATCGACGAGCGCCGCGACCGCATCGTGCGCGATCTCGACGCGGCTGATCGCTTGAAAGGCGAGACCGACAAGGCCCTGTCGGGGTATGAACAAGCCTTGGCAAACGCGAAAGACAAGGCTAG
>JANOOW010000576.1:0-8250 GCA_031421555.1 Hyphomicrobiaceae bacterium
CCCGAACAACCATAACAAGAGCTGGTTGACCGTGCCATTGCCCTCGAACAACTGCCGCCACAGCACCGCGATCGCGACTGATCCACCGAGCAACGAGGGGATGTAAAACAGTGCCCGGTATATGCCGCCGCCGCGCACCGCCTTATCGAGCAAAGTCGCGATCAAGAGTGCGAAGGCGAGCTTCAGGGGCACTTCGAACAGAAGGTATGTGAAGGTGACCTTCAACGCTTGATAAAAGCGATAGTCGCTGGTGAACATGCGCACATAGTTGTCAGCGCCGATCCACACCGGCGGTGTCAGCAAGTCGAATTTCGTGAACGACAGGTACAGCGAGGCGAGTACCGGCCCCAGCGTGAAGACCACGAAGCCGAGCAGCCAGGGACCGAGAAAAAGATATGCAGTCAGGTCTCGTCTGGTCGACCCGAACGCGACCTTTTTTGTCGTCTGGCTGGTCCCGGTCGTGGCGAGCGTCATGCCCGCGCCAGTATGCTCTCGGCTTCGGTAACGAACTGCGCGGCGCCATCTTTGACACTGATGCGTCCGAAGGCGACGCTGTCGGCGACGCGCAACAGCAGCTTCTCGATTTCACCGGCACCTTTCGGAGGTGGCGGCGGCAACGCGACCGCGACCTTGGTGACGGCGGCGACGTAGTCGACCTGCATCTTGCCCAGGTCATCGAGATCCGGCGTCAGCAATCCTTGCGCGATCGACGATGGCGGCACGCCACGTTCGATGCCGAGCGCTTTCACGCCCTCTGTCTCGTTGACAAGGAAGTTGATGAGTTTTGCCGCCTCCTCCGGTGCCTTCGTCTTCGATGATACGCTCATCATCATCGCCGGCTTGATGTAATGGCCGGACGACGATCCCTTTTCGTTAGGGAACACGCTGATCGCGAGCTTTGATTTGCTGATACCCTGGAAGGCCACGACTTGGTTCGAATTGGCAAAGCTCATTGCCGCCGTACCGCGGCTTATCTCGTATTGATCGATGGCGCCGGTATTGGTCGCACCGATTTCGGCCGGTGCAACAGCGCCCGACTTTCGCAACTTGTCCCATAGATCGAACCAGGCGGTGACATCGTCGCGCGTGAAAGCAGCCTTCCCCTCGGGCGTGTACAGTACCTTGCCACGCTGGTTCAGGTAATGCTCGAAGCCTTGTTCCCAGCGGCTGTTGTCGCCGGAGCCCCAATACTTGCCCGGATTGATCTTCGATATTTCACCGGCGATGCGAGCGAAGTCGTCCCAGGTCCAGTTGGGATCGAGCGACTTGACACCCACCTTCTCGAACATGGCCGTGTCGTAAACCATGGCCTTGGAGTTGGTGCCGAGCGTGACGCCATAGAGTTTGCCATCGACCTTGCCGCAATCGCGGGCGGCGGCAGCGAATGTCGAGAGATCGAGCGGCTTCGGCGCCAGACCATCGAGTGGCAGCAGCGTTTGCCGTCGCGCATACTCGAAGATATAGCGGTAATCCATTTGGATCAGATCTGGCGCGTTGCCACCCGCCGTTTGCGTTCCGAGCTTCGTCCAGTAGTCCCCCCAGCCGAGCGCCTCGGCCGAAATATCAGTGCCCGATTTCGCCTTGTAGGCATCGAGAGCGGCTTTGGTCCGCTTGTCGCGGTCCGGGTTGCCCCACCAGAACGCACGCAAGCGCGTAGCCGATTGGGATTGCGCCGGCCCGGCCGTGACCGCCAGCGTCGAGCCTGCTATCGCCGCGGCGCCATGAACCAACTGCCGGCGCGTGATGCCTACCATGGGGTCTTCCTCCGATGCACTTTTTGCTTGGCGTGTCACTGCACACTCGTGTGAGGGAGTGTAAACAGAGTTGACCTATCTCGTCCATGCACCAACGATGGACCGGCCCCTTCACCGATCGACATTCCTGCAATTTCGGCCTCGCGCGCGAGAATTTCGCGGGATCGGAACAAAAGGAACTGGCTATCGGAAAACGCGGTATGGGCATTAATGTAAGCCCAGATTTCTGGCGGCGGAGCACTGGCATGAGGTTTTTCGGCTATTTCAGATCGTCGGCGGCCTATCGCTGCCGCATCGCTTTCAATCTCAAGGGTGTGCAGCCAGAGTTCATTCCAATCCACCTACGAAAGGGCGAGCAGACCGCTCCCGATTTCCTGAGGCTCAATCCGCAGGGACTCGTCCCCGCCTTCGAGGTCGATGGCCGGCTGCTGACCCAGTCGCTGGCGATCATCGAATGGCTCGACGAGACGCACCCCGAGCCGCCGCTGCTGCCAGGGAATGCTTTCGATCGTGCCCAGGTGCGTGCCGCTGCTCTATCGATCGCCTGCGACATCCATCCCTTGCAGAACCTGCGTGTGCTGAAGCATTTGAAGTCCCAGTTTGCGCAAGATCAGGCGGGGTTGGACCGGTGGTGTAAAACCTGGATCGAGCCAGGACTGGCGGCGTTCGAGACGGTGATCGCGAACTCCGGCAAAACCGGCGCTTTCTGCTTTGGTGATACGCCCGGCCTTGCCGACCTCTGCCTTGTACCGCAGATGTTTTCAGCCGGGCGGTTCGGTGCCGACGTCAGCCGGCTGACGAACATTCAACGCATCATGGCGTCGTGCAACGCGCATCCAGCGTTTGCTGCCGCACATCCCTCGCGGCAGCCCGATGCCGAAGCCTGACGCGAGCCACCGCGGCCCGCTAACCACAACGGCATCGAGTATCAGACCACCTTGTCCAAGATTTTCTGCGGCACGGGTATGCTAGCCTTAAAAGAGGGCCTGGCCTCCAGTCGCGCGCAATACCGCGCAAGGTTTGGATGAACGCTGCGCCAGTCATACTCTGGATACCGCACAGCCAGATATCCCATCGCTGTACCGGCGGCGATGTCGCCGAGGCCAAAGCAATTGCCCACCGCAAAGTTGTTATCGCCGATAAGGCGAGCCATCTCGCGCACCCCGCCGTCGATCTTCCGGCGTTGACGGGCCAGCCATTCCTGACTCTGGCTAGCCTGAGGACGCATGCGCTCGAAGAACGACAGCACGAAAGCATCGCAAACACCGTCAGCCAGAACCTCCAGGCGCCGGGCCGCAATCTTTCCATCGACATCGGCTGGCAGCAGCGGTGTCTCTGGATATTTCCACTCTAGATACTGCATAATGAAACTCGACTCGTAGATGCTCGAACCGTCGTCCAGAATGAGGATCGGCAATTTTTCGAGCGGGTTGTATTTCGGCGTCCCGGTCGTCTTGTCCCATGGCACTTCCGTCACGAGTTCGAACGGCAGTCCCTTTTCGGCGAGCGCAATCCGCACCTTGCGCGCGTACGGACTGGGCGTTGCGCTAATCAGCTTCATTCAGGCTGCTCCCGGTGAGTGTGAGTTCGATCATAGTGTTTGCTCGCGTACCGGCCAAGGGGGCAGCGGGGGTAGACCGAGAACCGCTCGCACCGGCGCGAAAGAGCGGCGATGAACGGTCGAAGCACCGAGCTTCGCCAACGCCGAAATATGCTCCCGCACCGGATAGCCCTTATGCTTGGCGAAACCGTAGCCGGGATGTGCCTTGTCCAACTTTTGCATGAGCGCATCACGTGCCGTTTTCGCTAGGATCGAGGCCGCGGCAATCGTTAGGCTTTTACTATCGCCCCTGATGATCGCCTGCTGCGGAATGGGAACTTCCCGCAAGCGCCGTGCGTCGATCAACACGTGGCCGGGCGTACAAGAAAGTCCCTCCACCGCACGGCGCATCGCCAGTAGACCCGCCCAATAGATGTTAACAGTGTCGATCTCATCTACTTCGGCGAACCCCACCGACCAGGCAATCGCCGTCCGCTTGATTTCATAAGCGAGATGATCGCGCGTTGCCGCATCGAGTTTCTTCGAATCGTCCACACCTGGAATGCGTGAACCAGGCGCGAACACGACGGCGGCTGCCGCAACAGGCCCGGCGATCGGGCTCATGCCAGCTTCGTCGACGCCGGCCACATTGATGATACCGGCAGACCACAGGGCGTTTTCATAGCGCAACAGCTTGCGAAGCCGCTGCCCCTCCGAGCGATTATCGAAACGCCGCCGCGCGATCGCTGTGAGTATGGCCTGCGCTTCACGCCGCGGGTCCGCACGCAAAGCCGATTCCGTCGCCGCATCGAGCGCACGCGCCTGCACCACATGCCGGTGCCGTAACTCTAAAAGGGCAAGACGGGTCATACGCCGAACTTACCTTGATATTGGGTATCGGCAACAGGCCGATGTTTGAGCTGCGGCCAACGCGGCGTCCTGAAATCAATGGCCCGGCATGTAACATCAAGTTAAGATCCTCAACACATTTGGTAATTGAAGGTATTTCATCGCCGGTCCAGATGTGCCACATCGCGCTACCCAGAGCCGGAAGCAACGGCCAATCGCGCAGCGTCGCGTCAACAGTAACGACCTAGGGAAACGCACATGCATCGTCATTTGTCTTTGGCACTGATAGCAGCCGCCGGCCTGAGCTTCACGCTCCCGGCCGCCGCGCAAGACACGATCAAAATCCCCAACATTATCGAGCTTTCGGGCGCCGGCGCCACGGTCGGCAAGAATTGGCAAAACGGATCGCAGCTCGCCGTCGACGAGATCAATGCCAAGGGCGGCATCTTGGGCAAAAAGATCCAACTCGAGTTCGTCGACACCGGGTCCGATCCGGGCAAGGCACGCGCTGGTGTCCAGCGCGCGATCGACGACAAGCCGATCGCGATCTTCGGGCCAATCTACTCCGGCAGCGTCAGCGCCACCCTGAAAATGACCGCCGAAGCCGAGATCCCGCAGATCATCGGCGGCGAAGCAGCACCCCTCACGGCGCAAGGCTCGAAGTACATCTTCCGCACCTCCTTCGGCCAGAACGTTTCGATGCCGAAGATCGCCAACTACATCCGCGATGATGTGAAGGCTAAAACGATCGCAATCGTCTACGTCAACAACGACTTCGGCAAGGGCGGCCGCAACGCCATCATGAAAGAACTGGAAGCGCGTCAAATCAAGGTTGTAGCCGACATCTCGACCGAAGCCGGACAAGCCGATTTCGCCGCCGACGTCGTCAAGGTCAAGGGCTCGAACCCTGATGCGGTGTTCATCTATACCAATGAGGAAGAGAGCGCGCGCTTCCTGATCGAAGCCAAGAAGCAGGGCATCGACAAGCCCTTGCTGGGCGAGACGACGCTACTCGGGCAGAAGGTCATCGATCTCGCCAAGGATGCGGCGAACGGTGCCAAGGGCCACGTCGGCCTGACCGCCGATGCGCCGGATCCATTGGTGCAGGCTTTCGCCAAGAAGTTCGAAGATAAGTACAAGTACAAGTCCGATCACAACGGCATGAAGGGCTACATCGCGCCTTACATGCTGAAAGCGGCCGCCGAAAAAGCCGGCAAGCTCGATGCAAAAGCGATCGCTGCTGCGTTGCACGGACTGACGATCTCGCCCTCCAAGGAGCCCGGAATTTTGATCGAAGCGACCTGGGACGACACCGGCGAAATCGACCGGATCTCCTATCTGGCTGAAATCAAAGACGGCAAGCAGGTCATCACCAAGACCCTGCCGAAGCTCAAGCCGTAAGTGAGGGAAGCCCGTTAGCCCGGGAAGGGCTGACGGGCATTTTTCTCCGCGCGAGTTGGGCCAAGCCTGGACTTGCGCTCCTGCGCCTCATCGGCGAACTGGAGGCCGAGACATGTCCGATTTCCTGCAACTCGTCATCGCAGGCTTGGCCACCGGTGCGATCTACGCGCTCGCCGCCATCGGCTTCACGCTGTTGTGGCAAACCTCGCAGACGATCAACTTCGCCCAGGGCGAGTTCGTCATGCTCCCGGCATTCTTCGCGCTGGCCGCGATGAAATGGTGGGGATTGCCCTTCTCGATCGCAGCCCTTCTCGCCATTGCAATGTCGATGCTCGTGCTCGGCGTCATGTTCAAGAACATCATCGTCGATCCGCTGATCAAGCAGGGCGTGCTGCCGATGGTGATCTCGACAATCGCCTTGGCGATCTTCATCAAGGATGGCGTGAAGGACGTCTACAGCGCCGAGGCGCAGCCGTTTCCAACCATCTTGCCGGATGTCATCCTGCCGATACCAGGCATCAAGATCTCGCTGGCCCAGGTCGGCGTGCTCGTGGTCGCGTTTTCAACCATCATGGGGCTGAGCTGGTTTCTCGCTGGCACCCGAACCGGCCGCCAGATGCAAGCGACCGCGCAGAACCCCACTGTCGCCCGCATCCTTGGCGTCAACGTCGAGCGCATGGTGATGTACACATTCCTGATCAACGCCGGTCTAGCTGCGATGGCTTCTCTGCTGATCTCGCCGATCTACCTCGCCAAGTTCTCCAATGGTGAGACGCTCGGTCTCGTGGCCTTCGTGGCGGCCATCGTCGGCGGGTTCAACCAGGTGCGCGGCGCCATCGCCGGTGGTTTGATCGTCGGCGTGATCGACAATCTTGCGGCGGCCTACGTGTCGACCTCCTACCGCCAAGCGGTTCCGCTGGCGTTGCTCGTGCTCATCATCCTGTTCAGGCCACAGGGCTTGCTCGGCCGCAAAGAGGAGCGCGCGATATGAGCGTTTCTTCGCGTAAAACTTTGGCGCTCACAACGGCAATTCTGCTGTTGCTGGTGATGCCGGCGGACCTGACCAGCTTCGGCATTCCTTGGCCAGGCCTCAGACGGTACGGCATGTTCATCCTGTCCCTATGGCTCGTGACATCGATCGCGGCGATGGGCGTCAATCTGATCATGGGCTATGCTGGCCAAGAAACGCTGGCACAAGCAGCCTTCCTCGGCATCGGCGCCTACACGACCGCAATTTTGACCAAGGCTGGCGTGCCGTTCGGTTTTGCTTTCCTCATTTCCGGCATCGCGTCGTTCCTGATCGGCATCGTGCTGGGCTTCCCCGCACTGCGCGTCCAGAAGCATTACCTCGCCTTCGTGACCCTCGCTTTCGCGGTGTTCGTTTGGCTGGTCATCCGCAACGAGGAATGGCTGACCGGTGGCGTCTCCGGCATCCAGGACGTGGCGCGCCCAACCGTGTTCGGTCTCAACCTGAAGCCGGCGCTCTACTATTACTGGTTCATCTGCGCCATCACTGCGTTGCTCGGCGCGGTGATGTGGTGGATCATTCGCAGTCCGTGGGGACGCGCCTTTACCGCGCTGCGCGAAAATCCGATCCGCGCGGAAAGCCTCGGCATCGATGTCCGCGGCTACAAGCTGCTCGCCTTCGCGATCGGCTCCGCCTACGGCGGCTTTGCCGGTGCCCTCTATGCGCCGCTGGTCGAGTTCATCGATCCCGCCCCCTTCGCCTTGGCGCCATCGCTGCTCTACCTGTTGATGGTGATGCTGGGCGGCATGGGCTCGTTGATCGGTCCCTTCATCGGAGCGGGCATCGCCGTGCTGCTGCCGGAATGGCTCCGCTTCGCCGAGGGCCTTGCACCCATCATCTTCGCGATCCTGGTGATGATCATGGTCGCGCTTTGCCCGACCGGCATCGCCGGATTGTTCGAGCGGATCTTCGCCAAGGTCCGGCGGCCGCATGCCGGCGACAAGGGCCCTGTGCTCGGTGAGGTGAGGCCATGAGCCTTGCCACACCGAATGCGAACGTGCTGTCGGTGCGCAATCTCGCCAAATCGTTCGGCGGCGTGCAGGCGGTGCGCAATGTCTCGTTCGAGGTACGCCAAGGCGAGATCCTCGGCCTGATCGGGCCAAATGGATCTGGCAAGACGACGCTCTTCAATTGCATCCTCGGCCAATCGTTGCCGAGCTCCGGCGAAGTTCACGTGGATGGCCGTGACGTCACCGGCTTGCGCCCCTCCCAGTTGAGCCTGCTCGGCATTGGCCGCACCTTCCAGTTGCTGCAGGTATTTCCGCAGCTAACGGTAACCGAGAACCTGATTCTCGCGGGCCAGGAGCACAAAGGCTCGCGCTTCACGCGATTGCTCGGCCCGCCCGACGCTGGGCTCACTGGCGATGCTGGACGCATGATCGACTTCTTCCGGCTCGGCCATCTCGCGCACGATAAGGCGGGCGGGCTTTCGTACGGGCAGCAAAAGCTGCTCGATTGCGCAATGGCTTTCATGGCAGGGCCGCGCCTCGTTCTGCTCGATGAACCGGCGGGCGGCGTCAACCTGTCGATGCTGGCCAACCTCAAGGAACGGCTGCGGGCCATCAACGCGGAGACCGGCGCGACGTTCGTCGTCATCGAGCACAACATGGAATTCGTGATGTCCCTGTGCACGCGCATCATCGTGCTGGCGGAGGGCGAAATCATCGCCGAGGGTTCGC